>CAXAYM010000163.1:0-5415 GCA_963973175.1 uncultured Arenimonas sp. | reverse complement strand
CCCTACACCGTTTACCTGATTGGCAAGGACGGCAGCAGCACGCCGTACAGCCAGCACGGTCACTGACCCGGAGTCATCGCAATGACCCAACACGACAGCTACGCGCCGACCTCCTCGGCGACACCCACCGAACAACCCCGCGATCCGGTCTGTGGCATGTTCGTGGACGGTCCCCTGTTCGCGCTCCATGGCGATGTTCGCTACCACTTTTGCTCGGAGCGCTGTCGCCAGAAATTCCTGGATGAGCCGGAGCGCTACCTCCAGGCCGAGGGCTCGGCAGGTGGCCATCCGCCCGCTTCGACGGCCGCGCCGGGCGTGCCCGGCATTCAGTACACCTGCCCCATGCACCCGGAAATCGTCCGGGACGGACCGGGGACCTGCCCGATCTGCGGCATGGCGCTCGAACCGCTGCAGCCATCGCTGGAGGATGACGAGAACCCCGAGTTGGCCGACTTTACGCGTCGGTTCTGGATCACCCTGCCCCTGACCGTCATCGTGCTGGCATTGGCGATGTTCGGCCATCTTTGGGACGGCATGCCGGCAACCACCCGGACGTGGATTGAACTGGTCCTGACGGCGCCAGTGGTGCTGTGGGCGGGCTGGCCCTTCTTCGTGCGCGGCGTGGCCTCGCTGCGCACCGGCAACCTCAACATGTGGACGCTGATCGGGACCGGTGTTGGCGCCGCCTTCGGCTACAGCGTGGCGGCGACCGTGGCCCCGGGATGGTTCCCGGCCTCGTTCCAGGAACACGGCCGCGTTGGCGTGTATTTCGAGGCAGCGGCGGTGATCGTCTCGCTCACCCTGCTGGGCCAGCTGCTCGAGCTCAAGGCCCGGTCGCAGACCTCGGCCGCCGTCAAGGCGCTGTTGCGCCTGGCGCCCAAGACCGCCCGCCGCATCAACGCCGACGGCAGCGAAGAGGATATTGCCCTCACTCACGTGCACGTCGGCGATCGCCTGCGCGTGCGGCCCGGTGAAAGCGTACCTACCGATGGCGAGGTCGTTCAGGGCGCGTCCAGCGTAGACGAGTCGATGCTCACCGGTGAGCCGATGCCGGTCAGCAAGAGCGTTGGGGACCGGGTCATCGGCGCCACCCAGAACGCCTCGGGCAGTCTGGTGATCGTGGCAGACAAGGTCGGCGCCGATACGGTGCTGAGCCAGATCGTGCAGCTGGTGGCCAACGCCCAGCGGTCGCGGGCGCCCATGCAGCGCATGGCCGATACCGTATCGTTCTGGTTCGTGCTGGCGGTGCTGGGCATCTCCCTGAGCACCCTTCTGGTCTGGGGCTTCTTCGGGCCGGAGCCGTCCTGGGTATTCGGCGTTCTCAACGCCGTGGCCGTGCTCATCATCGCCTGCCCTTGCGCCCTGGGTCTGGCGACGCCGATGTCGATCATGGTGGCCACCGGTCGAGCGGCCAGCGTGGGCGTCCTTTTCCGCGACGCCGAGGCCATCGAGAACCTGCGCAAGATCGACACGCTGATCGTCGACAAGACCGGCACCTTGACTGAAGGTCGGCCCCGCTACCGCGATCTGGCGGCACTGGAGGGCTTTGAAGCCCGCGAGGTGCTACGGCTGGCTGCGAGCCTGGATCAGGGCAGCGAACATCCTCTGGCGGCAGCGATCGTCGCCGAAGCCCGGGAGCGCGGCATGGCCTTGTCGACTCCCGAGTCCTTTGAGTCGGCCAGTGGCATTGGTGTCCGGGGCCGCGTCGAGGGCAGGTCGCTGGCCTTGGGCAATGGCGCACTGATGGCCGAAGAAGGCGTGGACGTGACGCCGCTCCAGACAGCCGCCGAACGGCTGCGGGCCGAAGGCGCGAGTGTGATGTTCCTGGCCATCGACGCCCAGCCCGCCGGTCTGATCGCTGTCGCGGACATGATCAAGGAGTCCACGCCCGAAGCGATTGAGCAGCTCCGGGCCGCTGGTCTACGCCTGATCATGGCGACGGGAGATGGCGAAACTACGGCCCAGGCCGTCGCCAAGGCCTTGGGCATCACCGAGGTGCACGGCGAAGTTCGCCCTCAGGACAAGGTGGAGCTGGTGGCCGCGCTCAAAGCGCAGGGACGCCGCGTGGCGATGGCGGGCGATGGCATCAACGATGCGCCAGCGCTGGCCCTGGCGGATGTCGGCATCGCCATGGGCACCGGCACGGACGTCGCGATGTCCAGCGGCCAGGTGACCCTGGTCAAGGGCGACCTGCGCGGCATTGTCCGGGCCCGGCAAATCTCAGAGGCCACGGTGGCCAACATGAAGCAGAACCTGGGCTTTGCCTTCCTCTACAACGCCCTGGGCGTGCCGATCGCGGCGGGCGTGCTGTATCCGGTGTTCGGCCTGCTGCTCAGCCCGATGATCGCGGCCCTGGCCATGAGCCTGAGCTCGGTGTCGGTGGTGGTCAACGCCTTGAGGCTGCGAAAGGAAAAAGTCTGAGGCTCTGCTGAGGCGCCGTGTGCCGCAGAGGTCGAGAGAACCACTGAGCGACGACCGTCTTCGTAACGAAACCCTTTTCACCCGCGGCAACCAAAGGAGAACAGATCCATGAAGTACTCCCGATTCGGCCTGATGATCCTTGTATCCACTGTTGTGATGTTTGGTTTGATGTACCTCAACAATTACGCGCTTGACCACGTCTATTTCAGCGAAACACGCTTCTACATGGCGTTGGTCATGGGCGCGAGCATGGCGGCGGTGATGCTGCTCTTCATGCTCAAGATGTACACCCGCAAAGGCGCCAACTGGGCCATCCTGGCATCGGCGGTATTGGTGTTCTCCGGCTCGCTGTGGCTGGTCCGCAGCCAGTCCACCATTGAAGACGTTGCCTGGATGAAGGCGATGATCCCGCATCACTCGATTGCCATCCTGACCAGCTCGCGCGCCGAGATCAGCGACCCCCGGGTCCGAGACCTAGCCGACCGCATTATCAAGGCGCAGGAGAGCGAGATTGCCGAGATGAAGGAGTTGATCCAGGAGCTGGAGGCACAGCCCGAGCGGTGATCCAAATCCGACATCTTTTGTTTGCCGCAACGAGAGACGTTGTCGGCAGCCGGGCCGGCGAGAGGTTGGGACACTCGCCGGACCGTTCTTTCTGTCCCCTAGGAGAGTTCCCCATGACACGTTTGCTTCCGTTCGCCATCGCCCTGCTGATCGCCGCCCCCGTTGCCTGGGCCGACGATAAGGGCCACGACCACATGGCCGCCAAGAATGGCCAGACCCAGCCGCACGACATGGCCGCCATGTCCGCCGAGGAATTCGCCAAGCTCGACGCCGACAAGAACGGTCAGCTGTCCCGCAGCGAGCTCCCCAAGGAGCACAAGTTCGCGGCGCATTTCGACATGCTCGATACCGACAAGAACGGCACCCTCTCGGCGGCCGAGGTCGCCAAGGGCCACGGCATGTGACGCTTCCCCCGGGGCGGCGCATGCCGCCCCGGCACCTGATATCGGGAGAGAGCAATGACACGACTATGGACGGGCCTGGTGGCCCTGCTGTTGGCCGGCGCAGCGATGGCAACCCCCACGCCCATGCCCTCAGATGACACCGCCGCAATAAAGGCCGTGCTCGCGGCCTACAAGACGGCGCTCGAGCGCCGGGATCTGACGGGTGTGGAGGCGTTGTTTGCCCAGCGCAATGAGGTGATCGAATCGGGCAAGGTGGAAGGCTCTTATGCCGACTACGTGACCCACCACATCGGTCCGGAACTGGGCCACATCCAACGATTTACCTTCGAGGACTATGCGGTGACCGTCGAGCAGGTGGGCGACATCGCCTGGGCCACGGAGACGTATCGCTACACGATCGTATTACCCGAACGTGCCGAGCCGATCGTGCGTCAGGGCGTGGCCACGAGCGTCCTGCATCGGCAGGACGGCGCCTGGAAGATTCGCGCCTTGCACAGCTCGTCCAGGGCCCCCAAGCCCACGGCGACGACCCCGTAGGGCACCCGGATGACGGCCGAGCGTGCGCCAGCACCTACGCAGATCGATTTGACGCCCCTGCTTGAGCACTGGCGCCAGGACGCCGCCGCAACCTACCAAACCTGGTTCCTGTGGGAGGAGCGGATCAAGAACTTCCGCTCGATCCGCCGGGGACTGCAGTCGGTGGTGCAGGAGATCGAGGCCGGCACCTTTGGCACGGCCTATCGCGGCTCGACGCTGGAAACCGTGGTCTCGGCGGTGGCCGAACAGCGGCAGATCTTCAAGGGCGCCGATCATGCGTTCCTGTGGAAGCCCAAGCTGCGCATCCCGGACATCTATGAGAGCCCGGACAACCAGCGCACGTTCGGCCGCTTCCTGCATGCCTGCGATTGCTGCGACGACGAGGCGGGCGTGCTGTGGGCGATCCAGGCGTTGGATGACTGTCGGATCAAGGGACTGGGGCCGGCCGCAGCCAACCTGCTCTATTTCTTGCACCCCACTCTGGTGACGCCCTTTAACACGGCCATAGTCCGCGGCTACAACGCGGTCACCGGCGCCCGGGTCAAGCTGGGCCGCTGGGACGAGTACCTGGCCATGCGCCGGGGCGTGCTGGCCTTGAACCAGGCCTACCGATCGCTGTTGTCCAACGACCTGGGCGCGATCGCCGGCTTCCTGTTCGACGTGGGCAGTGGTCGGTTGCCGTTGCCGATGCCCGGCACCGATCGGGCGCGCTGGGACGCCGACCTCGCCCAGGTCCGGGCCGACGCGGCCGCCGAGCGGCGCCGGCAGGCGGACGCGGCCGAGGATCGCTCGCACACCCAGGTGCAAGGCTGGCTGCGGGACCTGGGTCGGGCGCTGGGCTACCAGGTGTGGGTGGCGGCCAACGACCGGGGGCGATCGTACGAGGGCGGCCGCCTGGCCGAAGGCTGTCTGGACAGTTTGCCGGCGACACTTGAAGCCTCCCTGGCCATCGACACCATCCGGCTCATTGACGTGTTGTGGCTGGAGCCCAGTGGCCAGGTCGCGGCCGCGTTTGAAGTCGAGCACAGCACCAGCCTGTATTCGGGCATCGTGCGCATGCTCGACCTGGCGCTGGGCGCGGCAGAGGGTTTGGCGGGCCGCTATTTCCTGGTGGCGCCGGATCGGCGCGAAGCCGATGCCCGGGCGCAGTTCGCCCGGCCCGCGTTCCAGCGCGTCCTGGACTTGGACCTACGCTTTCTCGCCTACAGCGACCTGGCCGAGCACCGCGAATCGATGGCGCGGTTCGGGCAGGGACTGCGACCGCTCGATGCGCTGGCACGCCCGTTGCGGAGTCTGGCGTGAGCGAAGAGCCGACGGCCTTGGATCGCCGGCGGCCACGCACGGCCTGGCGTGGCGGCGCCCTGATGGGGGCGGGCTGGGCGACGTTCGCCGGCGCTGTGGGCGACAACCGGGAACATGCCCACCATGCGCTCCAGTTGGTGGTTGGCGAGATGGCGGACGTGGCGGTCTGGATCCGTGGCCGGGGCGA
>CAXAYM010000162.1:0-5437 GCA_963973175.1 uncultured Arenimonas sp. | reverse complement strand
ACCGTCGTCCAGCTGCTGCCGGCCCTGCACAGCGGCGGCGTTGAACGTTCCACCCTTGAAATCGCCGCCGCCCTGGTCGCGGCCGGGCATCGCTCGGTCGTGGTCTCCGCCGGCGGGCGCCTGCTTGAACGGCTACTCGCAGCGGGCAGCGAGCACATCGAACTGCCCGTCGGTCGCAAGTCCCTGCTGGCGGCACCCGCCACGATGCGGCGGCTGCGCGCGGAACTGGCGCGGCTCTGCCCCGACATCGTCCACGCGCGCTCGCGCCTGCCTGCCTGGATGGCCTGGTTCGCCCTGCGCGGGTTGCCGGCGCCGGGGCCACGCTTCGTCACCACCGTGCATGGCCTGAACTCGCCGGGCCGCTACAGCGGCATCATGCGCCGCGGCGACCGCGTGATCTGCGTCTCCGACACCGTGCGCGCGCACGTGCTGAAACACTGGCCGGACACCGACCCGGCGCGCCTGCGCGTGATTCCGCGGGGCATCGACCCTGCGCAGTTCCCGCGCGACCACCAGGCCCCGGAGAGCTGGCGCATCGCATTCGCGAGGGAGTTCCCGGCGCTGCAGGGCGGACGCCTGCTGCTGATGCCGGGCCGGGGCACCCGGCTCAAGGGCCATGCCGACGCCATCACGCTGCTGGCCCGGCTGCGCGACGGCGGTGAAGATGCGCGACTGTGGCTGCTGGGCACCCGCGAACCCGGCCGCGAGGCCTACGTCGCCGAACTCGAAGCCCTGGCCCGCGAACGCGGCGTGCTCGACCAGCTGGTGATCAGCCCGCCGCGCCACGACGTCGTCGAGGCCTATGCCGTCGCCGACCTGGTGCTGCAGCTTTCGAACAAACCCGAAGCCTTCGGCCGCACCGTCATTGAAGCGCTGTCGGTCGGGCGACCGGTGCTGGGCTGGGACCACGGCGGCGTGGGCGAACTGCTGCGCTCGCTGTATCCGACGGGCGCAGTGCCGCCGGGTGACGGCGAGGCACTCTTCGAAGCCGCACTCGCGATGCTGTCCGGGCCGCCGCCGATGCCGGTTACCATGCCCCACACCCTGGCCGCGATGCAGTCGGCCACGCTGGAGACGTATGCAGGGCTCGTCCAGGACTGAAAACCAGCTGCGCTGGGCCCCGTGGTGGGTGCTGGCCTCGGTGGCGCTGTGGCCGCTGCCGGGTCCGGCCGAGGCGGTGCTGTCGCTAGGCGCGCTGGCGGCGCTGGCGGTGCTGGGCATCCAGCGCTTCCGCGGCGGCATGGCCCTGCTCAGCCACGAAGCCTGGGCGCTGACGACGGTCCTGTTCCTGAGCTACTGGCTGCCCGAACTGCTGTCCTCGCCCGACGCGATCAATGCCCGCCGCGCCGTGCGCGAATCCCTGCTCGACCTGCGCTACCTGCCGTTCCTGTGGCTGGTGGCGATCGCCGTGGCCAATGACCGCGGGCGCCGGCTCACCTTTGCCGGTATCGCGGTGATCTGCGGCTTTTGGCTCCTCGACGCGCTGGTGCAGGCCGCCACCGGCTGGAGCCTCGGCGGGCCGGCCACGGCTGACCGGCTCAGCGGCGTGTTCGGCGCCGGCAACCTCAAGCTCGGGCTGGTGCTGGCCAGCCTCGCGCCGTTCCCGCTGACGGCCGCCGCTGATCGCTTCGGTCTGCGCGGCTGGCTCCTGGTGGCGATGGCGCTGGTGGCGGTGGTGCTGCTCGCCGGCGCGCGGGCATCGTGGATCACCCTGGCCCTGGTGCTGTTGGCGAGCGCCTGGCTGCAGTTCCGCAATCGCCGGGCGCTGGTGACCGTGGTCGCGGGCGCGGCGGTGATGCTGGTGCTGGCGACGGCGTTCTCGGACAAGCTGCAGGAACGCGTGCAGCGCACCGGCGCCATGCTCGACGGCAGTTCCGAAGGATTCGACCATGCGCTGTCGGGCCGGCTGCCGATCTGGCGCACGGCGATGCGCATGGCGATCGCGCATCCGGTCAACGGCGTCGGCGTGCGCGGTTTCCGCGACGCCTATCCCGACTACGCCGCCGAAACCGATCCCTGGCTCGACGACCCGGACCACGGCGCCGGCTACCACGCCCACCAGATCGTGCTGGAAGTGCTGAGCGAAACCGGGCTCGTGGGCGCCTTCTTCTGGCTCGGCGGCGGGGCACTGGCCTGGCGCGCCTGGCGCTTCGCCACGCCCGACGCGCGCCGGCGCGCCAGGGCGCCGGCGATGGCGCTGGCGGTCACCGTCTTTCCGCTCAATACCCACCTGGCGTTCTATTCGACCTTTTGGGGCGGCCTGACGCTGCTGCTGGCAGCGCTTTACGCCGGCAGCCTGCTGGCCGACAAGCCCCGCGGCGACGACGCCGACGGAGCCTGAGGCCGGTGCGCTCCTTTTTCCTGCCGCTGCTGCAGGCCGTGGCCTGGCTGGCGGCACGGCTGCCGAAGCGCATGGTGCCGGCCTTCGGGCGTGGCCTGGCCTGGGTGTTTTGGCCGGCGCTGGCGTCGCGCCGGCGCATCGCCCGCATCAACGTGGACCTTTGTTTCCAGTCGCTCGACGCCGCATCGCGCCGTCGCCTGGCCGATGCCAGCGTCGCCAACACCGTGACCGGCGCGCTGGAACTGCTGCGCGCCTGGCATGCGCCTTCGCGTTCGCTCGACGGACTCGCCGACATCGAAGGCCTGCATCACCTTCGTGCCGCACTCGATCGCGGCCAGGGCGTGCTGCTGATGTGCGGCCACTTCACCCATACCGAGCTGGCGGTCCGCCTGCTGGGCGAAGCCCTGGGACGGCCGGTGCGCGTGGTCGTGCGCCGGCACAACAACGCCTGCCTGGAACGCTGGTTCGAACGTTCGCGCGCGGCCGTTTTCGGGCCCAGCATCGGCAAGAAGGACGTGCGTGGCCTGATCCGTGCGCTGCAGGCGGGCGAGCCGGTGGTGTATTCGGCCGACCAGAACTTCACCTACCAGAACGCCTTCGTGCCGTTTTTCGGCGTGCCCGCCGCGACGCTGACGGCGACACCGGAGCTGGTGCGTCGCGGCCGCGCCGTGCTGCTGCCGTTCTGGTACCGGCGCGACGACGACGGCCGCTACCGCATTCGCATCGAAGCGGGCTGGCCGGGCTGGCCATCGGATGACCCGGTCGAAGACGCCGCGCGCTACATGCGCGAACTCGAGGCCGTCGTGCGCGAATGCCCGGAGCAATACCTCTGGGCGCATCGACGGTTCAAGACGCGGCCGCCGGGCGAGCCGCCGGTGTACTGAGCGAGCCCCTGTGGGAGGGACTTCAGTCCCGATCGACCCTGGCCGGGAAAAGCATCGGGACTGAAGTCCCTCCCACGGAGGCGCCGGTCAATAGCGGCGCCGGTTTCCGTCGGGCTGGCGCTTGAAGCGCTGGTGCAGCCAGAGGTACTGCTCCGGACGGCGACGGATCAGGCCTTCGAGCGTGGCCATGATGCGGGCCGTGTCGGTGGTGGCGTCGCGGGTGGGAAACCCTTCGAGCGGCGGCAGGATCTGGATGCGGTAGCGGCCGTCGTCCAGGCGCTCGTGGAACAGCGGCAGCACTGCGGCGCCGCCCAGCCGCGCCAGTTGGTGGGTGGAGGTGAGGCTCCAGGCCGGCATGCCGAAAAACGGCACGAACACGCTGTCGCCGCGGCGGGTTTCCTGGTCGGGCGCGAACCACAGCACGCCGCCCTGTTTGAGGTGGCGGATCGCCGGGCGCAGCTCGTCGCGCGCGAACATCGCTTTCGCATGGCGAAGCCGGCCGCGCTTGACCGCCCATTCCATCGCCGCCTGCTCGTGCGGCCGGTACATCGCGCCCAGTTCCACCTGCTGGCACAGCAGCCGCAGGCAGACCTCGAGCGTGGTGAAGTGCGCCGAGACCAGGATCACGCCGCGGCCGCCGGCCTGGGCTCCGCGGAGGTGTTCGAGGCCGTGCAGCTCATAGCCGCGGTCCACGGGCGCCAGCCGGCCCCACCAGGCGCGCAGGAATTCGAACAGGCCAAGGCCCAGTGAGGCGAAGTTGTCGCGCAGCAGGCGTTCGCGTGCCGGCGCATCCATGTCGGGGAAACACAGCGCCAGGTTGGTCGCGGCCACCCGCCGCCGCGTTGGCAGCAGGTGGAAGATCAGCCGGCCCAGCAGCGGGCCGACGCGCCGCTGCAGCCACCAGGGCCAGCGCGCGACCGTCCAGCCCAGGGCCACGCCCAGCCAGGCGGGCCAGGTGCGGGGCGAGAGCGGTGGCGGCGGGAAGTCGGACGGGGCCATGCGGCGGACATTCTAGCCGGGGTATCCTGCGCGCCATGCAACCCACCTTCGGACAGCGCGTCCTGCTGGGCCTGTACGCGCTGGTCCTGCATCTTGCGTTCCCCATCACGCTCTACCACCTGGTCTGGCGCGGCATGCGCCAGCGCGAATACCTGCGCCGGTGGACGGAGCGTTACGGCTGGCTCGAGGGAAAGCTCGACCTGCACGACGCGATCTGGGTGCACGCGGTGTCGGTGGGCGAAGTGATCGCGGCGCGACCGCTGGTGGATGGCCTGCTGGCGCGCCACCCGGAACGCCCGCTGCTGGTCACCACCATCACCCCGACCGGCTCGGAACGCGTGCGCGCACTCTGGGGCGACCGCGTCCACCACGTCTACCTGCCCTACGACCTGAGCGCGATGGTGCAGCGTTTCCTCGACCGCGCCCGGCCGGCGCTGGCGGTGATCGTTGAGACCGAAATCTGGCTCAACCTGTACGTCGAGTGCGAGCGCCGCGGCATCCCGCTGATGATGGTCAACGCCAGGCTGTCGGAACGCTCCCTGCGCGGCTACCTGCCGGTGCGTTCGCTGGCCCGGCTGGCGATGCAGTCGGTGGACCTGGTGGCGGCGCAGTCGCGCGCCGATGCCGGCCGCCTGGCGCAGATCGGTGCCCGCAGCGACCGCATCATCGTCACCGGCAACCTCAAATACGACCTGGCCCTGCCCGAAGGCGTGCAGGAGCAGGGCCTGCTCTGGCGCCGCGGCTGGGGCGAGGACCGGCCGGTCTGGATGGCCGCCAGCACCCACGGTCCCGAGGAGGCGGCGGTGCTCGCCGCGCACCAGGCGGTGCTCGAGCAGCATCCCGATGTGCTGCTGCTGTGGGCGCCCCGCCATCCCGAACGTTTCGGCCCGGCGACGGCGCTGGCCCAGGAAGCCGGCCTGTCGGTGCGTACCCGCCGCGGCCAGCGCCTGCCGGTGGCCGACACCCAGGTGTTCATCGTCGACACCATCGGTGAATTGTTGTGGTTCTTCGCCGCGGCCGACCTGGCCTTCGTCGGCGGCAGCCTGTGCCCGGTGGGCGGGCACAACGTGCTCGAGCCGGCGGCGCTGGGGGTGCCCAGCGTGGTCGGCCCGCACACCTTCAATTTCGCCGAGGTCAGCCACCGCCTGGGCAAGGCCGGCGGACTGCTGCAGGTGGACGACGCGGCGGCGATGGCCGCGGCGGTGCGGGACCT
>CAXAYM010000161.1:0-5443 GCA_963973175.1 uncultured Arenimonas sp. | reverse complement strand
CGAGTCGAGCAGATGCTTGCCCACCATCTCGCGTGGGTCGCGCACGGCGGTCAGGTTGTAGGTGCGGTTCCAGCGGTCGAGCAGGGCCAGGTAGTCCAGCAGCTGGCCGGCCAGCGGCTGCGGCGCCAGGCCGAGCGCGACCAGCCCGGCTTCAAGCTCGGGCAGGAGGTGGGAAAGCGGGTTCATGCCGCCATTATGGCAGCGAGCCTTCTACTTGTAGGAGCGCCTTCAGGCCACGCGGCAGCGGATGACGCGCAGGCCCTTGGGGCCGAGTTGCTGGTTCATGGCGGTCTTCAGGGCGTCGGCCGCGATGGGCGCGTCCAGCAGGGGCAGGGCTTCCCGGATGACCAGGGCGTCGATGTCGTCCAGCGCCTCCCCGGCCAGGGCGGGATCGAGGATCTGGTAATACAGCTCGGCCTGGGCGCCCTCGGCGCCGACCACCGACAGGTGGTGGCCGATCAGGCAGACCGGCTGGCCCAGCTGGTCCAGCCCCGGCAGGGTCCAGCGCCAGCCCGGCCCCAGGGCCCGGACGAAACGCCCGAAGCGGTGCACGGTGACCACGCTGTTGTCCGGCACCCGACGGAAGCCCGTGAGCCAGGCCAGGGGCGCGAATGGCATCGGCAGCGGCAAAAGCGGGGACATGAATGTCATTGTTGACAGCGACTTAGCCGGGGTTCCTGAAGCATAGTCTAATTAACGTGACTATTTCCGGAATCCGGCCAGGCCCCGCCCGTCCGCTGCAACCTCAGAAGGAGAACCGCAGCCCCACGTTCACGGTGGTGATCTTGCCGAACTCGTAGCCGGCGACCAGCGCAAGGTCGGGACGGACGTACCAGCGGCCGTTCACACCGACCAGGAGGTCCGAGTCGAAGGCGTCCGAGCCGTCACCAGCGACGTCGCCCACCGAGGTGTAGCGCAGGTGGCCCTGGAGCTGGATCGCCGGCGTCGCCGCCCAGGTCATGCCGACCTCGCCGCCGATGCCGCCCTCGTCGGCATCGGTGCCGAGGTCGAATCCGGACACCTGCACGTTCTTGAGCTCGGTGTTGTCGTAACTGAGGCGACCGTACAAACCCACCGTGTCCGAGACCGGATAGGCGTAGCCGACGCCAATGCGCCAGCGCGCCACGTCGAACTCACCCTCGACGGTGTCGGTGCCGTCGCTGGCCTCGAGCTCCTGGCTGGCCGACGAATACTCGCCGAACACGTGCATGTTCTGCCCGAACTCCCACGCGCCCCCGATGAAGCCACCGCCGCCGGCATCGGCTTCGAGCTGCGGCGTGCTGCCGGGGCCCGCGATCACCCCGGAGTCCTCCACATCGTTGACGAAGCTGGTGATGAAGCCGCCCTCGAGGTAGCTGAAGCCCGAATCCTGGGCTACCGCAGCGGCGGGAACGCCCAACGCAATAACGGCGGCGAGCTTGATGACGGTGTGACGGGTAGACATGGGCGTGCACCCCTTCCAAAGAATGTGGCGCGCATCTTTGGCTGGTCGCGGTGAAACGAGCGTGATGCGTCCGCTACGCCACTGGCACGGGCTGGCGCCAGGAGCTACCGGGTTCGCCGCTAGCCCCGCCCGTGCGGCGCCTCCAGGTCCAGGATCGGTCCCTTGGGCACGATGCCGGTCGGATTGATCATGTCGTGGCTCTGGTAGTAGTGGCCCTTGATGTGCCGGAAATCCACCGTTTCGGCGACGCCGGGCACCTGGTAGAGCTCGCGCAGGAAACCCGACAGGTTGGGGTAGTCCGCGATCCGGCGCAGGTTGCACTTGAAGTGGCCGACGTAAACGGCGTCGAAGCGGATCAGCGTGGTGAACAGCCGCCAGTCGGCTTCGGTCAGCGTGTCGCCGCAGGTGTAGCGGGTCTTCGCCAGCCTGTCCTCCAGCCAGTCGAGCGCTTCGAACAGCGGAACCACCGCGTCTTCGTAGGCCTCCTGGGTGGTGGCGAAGCCGGCTTTGTACACGCCGTTGTTGACGTCGTCGTAGACGCGCCGGTTCACCTTGTCGATCTCCGCGCGCCGCAGCTCCGGGTAGAAGTCACCCGGCGCCGCGCCGACGTCGTCGAAGGCGCTGTTGAACATGCGGATGATGTCGGCCGATTCGTTGCTGACGACGGTGGCGCGCTCGCGGTCCCAGAGCACGGGTACGGTGACGCGGCCGGAGTAGTGCGGGTCGGCCTTGAGGTAAAGCTTGTAGAGGCGGTCGACGCCGAAAACCGGATCCGGCACGACACCCGGACCGGGCTCGAAGGTCCAGCCCTCCTTGCCCATCAGCCAGTTCACCACCGACACGTCGATCATCTTCTCCAGCCCCTTCAGGCGCCGGAAGATCAGCGTGCGGTGGGCCCAGGGGCAGGCCAGCGAAACATACAGGTGGTAGCGTCCCGGTTCGGCCTTGAAGCCGCCCTCGCCCTCGGGCCCCGGGGAGCCATCGGCGGTGACCCAGTTGCGGAACTTCGCCTGCGAGCGCTCGAAGCGGCCGCCGCTTTTGTCCGTGTCGTACCAGGTGTCCTGCCACTTGCCATCGACCAGCAGTCCCATGGTGTCCTCCGTCTGCAAAAAATCGTATCCCGACCATAACGCGCCGGGAGCGACGGGGTCAGGCCACGGATAGACCGTATCGTTGCAGTATCTCGTCGGCGGACGCGGGTTTGGAGAACAGGTAACCCTGGCCCAGGCCCAGTCCCAGCAGGCGCAGCTGGTAGCGCTGCTCCTCGGATTCGATGCCTTCGGCGATCACTTCCAGGCCCAGCGAATCGGCCAGAAGCCGGATCGCGCGCACGATGGCGGTGCTGCCGCCGCTTTCGCCGCTGCGCAGTTCGTGCACGAAACTGCGATCGATCTTCAGGCCATGCAGCGGGAAGCGGTGCAGGTAGCTGAGCGAGGAATAGCCGGTGCCGAAGTCATCGAGCAGGGTCAGCACGCCGGCGTCACGCAGGCGGCCCAGGCAGGCCTGCACCTGTTCGGGCTGCTCGAGCAGCGCGCCTTCGGTGACCTCCAGGCGCAGGTTGCTCGGGCGCACGCCGTGGCGGGACATCAGCTCCAGCATGCGCGCGTCGAAATCGGGTGCGCGCAGGTGGCGCGGCGAAACATTGAGCGTGGTGTAGGCGCGGCCGGCGGAAAGGCGGCGGATGTCCCGGCAGACCAGGTCGTAGAGCTGCCAGTCCATGTGCTCGAGGCTGCCGGTTTCCTCGGCCGTGCCAAGGAACTCGGCCGGTCCGCGGAGCCCGCGGTCGGGATGCTGCCAGCGCATCAACGCCTCGAAGCCGACCAGCTGGCCGTCGGCCAGGCTCAGGATCGGCTGGTAGTGCGGTACGAACTCCTGGCGGTGCAGCGCCCGGCGCAGGTCGCCCTCCAGTTCGAGCAGCTTCAGCGCCGCCTCGTGCAGGTGTTCGTCGAAGATCGCGAAACGCTGGCGGCCGTTGGCCTTGGCGCGGTACATGGCGACGTCGGCGTCGCGCAGCAGCTCTTCCGGGCTGCGATAGCGCGCGTCCACCAGCGCGATGCCGATGCTGGCCGAGGTGTAGAGCTCCTTGCCGGCGATGCGCATCGGCTCGGCCAGCGAGGCAATGACGCGCTCGGCCACGGCCACGGCGTCGTCGGCGGTATGGATGAAATCGAGGACGATGGCGAACTCGTCGCCGCCCAGGCGCGCCACCATGTCCGGGTCGCGCACGCAGCGGCTGATGCGACGGGCGGCTTCCTTGAGCAGCTCGTCGCCGACCAGGTGGCCGACCGAGTCGTTGACCACCTTGAAGCGGTCGAGATCGAGGAACAGCACTGCGAACAGCTGGTTCGGATCGTGGCGGTAGCGAGACAGCGCCAGGCCCATGCGCCCCAGCAGGTGGCTGCGGTTGGGCAGGCCGGTCAGGGTGTCGTGCATGGCCTCGTGCTTGAGCTTGTGCTCCATGCGCTCGCGCACCGAGATCTGGTCGAGCAGCTCGCGGTTGGCGTCGGCCAGTTCGCTGGTGCGCGCGGCCACGCGCTGTTCGAGCTCGGCGTAGGCCTCGCGCAGCGATTCATGCGCCTGCCGGCGCTCCAGCGCCTGGGCGATGTGGAAGGAGACGAAGCTCAGCAGTTCCTGGTCGCGCCTGGTGTACAGGTAATCGGGGGTGTAGCTCTGCACCGCGATCACGCCGGCCACGGCGCCTTCGATCTGCAGCGGCACGCCCAGCCAGCACACCGACGGCGTGCCGAAGGACTGCACCTTGCCTTCCGCGACCAGGCTGTGGATGCCGTTGCGGTCGGTGAGCAGGGGCTCGCCCGAGGCCAGCACGAATTCGGTCAGGCCGCGCGCCAGCTTGCGGCGCGGGCGGGCCTGGTCGCGTTCGTCCACCGAGTAGGGGAAGTCCAGCTCCTGGCCATCGGGCGTGAGCAGCGCGATGAAGAAGTTGCGGGCGTCGAGCAGGGCGCTGACGATGCCGTGCACTTCGGCGTAGAAGACCTCGATGCTTTCACTGCGGCCGGCCTGTTCGGCAATGCGGAACAGCGCGGCCTGAAGGCGCTCGCTGCGTTCGCGTTCGGCCACCTGCTGGCGCAGCTCGCTGGTACGCTCGTCGACGCGGCGCTCGAGCTCTTCCTTGGCGTCGCGGCGGGCCAGCGCGGTGAGGATGTGCTGTGCCACGTAGCCGAGCAGGGCGCGGTCGTCCTCGCTGTAGCGGGTGTCGGGGTCGTAGCTCTGCACGACCACCGCGCCGCGCACCACGCCTTCGTCCACCATCGGTACGCCCAGCCAGTCTTCGCTGTCCGGGCCCAGCGTTTCGTCGCGGCCGACGCCCATTTCCCGACGCACGTCGGCCGAAGGACCCAGCACCGGCTTGCCGTGGCGGATCAGGGCCAGCGTCAGGCTGTTGCCCATCTCGGATGCCGGGATCTCCTCGTCCGGATCCGGGCAGACCGGATCCTGGCTGTCGGCGAAGTAGATGAAGCGCATCGTGTCCGTTTCCGGCGCGTAGCGCACGATGTAGAAATTCTCGGCATACATCAGCCGGCCGACGATCTCGTGCAGTCCGCGCATCACCGTCGCGGTGTCCTCACCGGAACTGGCCAGGTCCGAGATCGCGAACAGGGCGCGCTGCAGGCGCTCGGCCCGGCCCAGGCGTTCGACGTCCACGCGCAGGCGCTGGACCTCGGCGGCGAGTTCGGCGGGGTCCTCGGCGCGCAGCCGCACGGTGCCGGCGGGCGGCGGCGTGGCGGTGGCGGCGCTGGACGAAAGCGGACGGCTTGGCTTCAAACGCGGAACCCTTCCCCTGAAGGTCGGCCGACTATATCAGCCCGCCACAAGGCGGCCGGACAGCACCTCGGTGGTCGGGCCCAGCGCCACCAGCCGTCCGTGCTCGAGCACGGCACAGCGTTCGGCCAGGGACCGTGCCGCCTGCCAGTCATGGGTGATGAACAACACCGCCAGGCCGCGCTCGCGCTTGAGGCGGGCCAGCAGGGCCAGGACCCC
>CAXAYM010000160.1:0-5468 GCA_963973175.1 uncultured Arenimonas sp. | reverse complement strand
CTCCAAGCGCGTGCTGGTGCTGGTGGACGGCATCCGCTGGGTCAACGAGGCCTCTGCGTCCGGCGTGGGCGCGGCCACCGACCTCAACACCATCCCGCTGGCCATCGTCGACCGCATCGAGGTGCTCGAGGACGGCGCCTCCTCGCTGTACGGCTCGGACGCCATCGCCGGCGTGGTGAACATCATCACCCGCAAGAACTTCGACGGCCTTTCGCTCAATGCCCAGGTCGGCCAGTACGGCGAGGGCGACGGCACCACCAAGTCGCTGGACGTGGCCTGGGGCTGGAACTCCTCCCGCGCCAATGTCTTCCTGGGCCTGAGCTACACCGACCAGGACGTCATCTACTCGCGCGATCGCGAGCAGTCGAGCTTCCCGGTGCCGGGCACCGGCGTCGCTTTCGGCAGCTCGGGCACGCCGACGGGTCGTTTCATCTTCGTCGACCCCAATACCGACGTGGTCTATGACATCACGCCCAACAACGGCGCCAGCGACCCGAATTTCGACCCGTCCCAGACCGGCTGCGTCCGCACCGACGACTACCACTGCTTCGCCACCGCGGATCGCTTCAACTTCTCGCAGTTCAACCTGCTGCTGACCCCGTCCGAACGCCTCGGCGCCTTCGGCCAGGTGCGCTTCGAGTTCAGTGATTCGGTGAGCGGTTACGCCAAGGTGCTGTTCAACCGCCGCGAGTCCACCAACCAGGCGGCGCCGGAGCCGCTGTTCCTTGGCCCCGAGGCCGGCACCGGCAACCCCTTGGCCGACAACATCTTCATCTCGGCACTCAACCCCTTCAACCCGTTCGGTTTCGACCTGGATTCGGACACCAACCTGATCCTGATCGGTCGTCGCCCGGTCGAAGGTGGCGCGCGCGTCTTCGAGCAGGAGGTCGACACCTGGTACGTCGGCGCCGGCCTGCAGGGCGTGCTCGACACCAGCCGCCCGCTGTACTGGGACGTCAACATCGCCTTCAGCGAGAACAAGGCCGAGCAGACCAACTTCGGCAGCTACAACATCCGCAACATCGCGCTCGCCCTGGGTGACCCGGCGGCCTGCGCCGCCGTCGCCGGCTGCACGCCGCTGAACATCTTCGGCGGCCCCGGCACGATCACCCCGGAGATGCTGGCCTGGATCCAGCCGATCGTGCGCGACCGCAGCCAGAACGAGCTGGCGCTGCTCACCGCCAACCTCTCGGGCAGCCTGTTCGACCTGCCTGCCGGTTCGGTGGACTTCGCCACCGGCTTCGAACACCGCCGCCTGGACGGCTGGTACCAGCCCGACGCGCTGACGGTCGCGGGTGACTACAACGGCGTGCCCTCGCTGCCGACGTCGGGCGACTACGACGTCAGCGAAGTCTTCTTCGAGGTCAACTTCCCGCTGCTCGAGAACACCGACATCGGCCAGCGCCTGGACCTCACCGTCGCCGGCCGGTATTCGGACTACTCGACCGGCATCTCGGAGTTCACGCCCAAGTTCGGCCTGCGCTTCCAGCTGGTCGAGGAGCTGATGCTGCGTGCCAGCTACGCCGAGGGTTTCCGCGCGCCGTCGATCGGCGAGCTCTTCGGTTCGGCCAGCCGCTTCGATGCCCAGCTCAACGACCCGTGCTCGACGCCGCTGCTTGACCCCTCGCTGGCCGGCAACTGCGCCAGCCTGGGCGTGCCCGGCAACTACCAGCAGCCCAACCCGCAGATCTCGGTGACCACGGGCGGCAACGACCAGCTCGACCCCGAGTCCTCCGAGAGCTTCGCGGCCGGCTTCATCTGGAGCCCGTCCTTCCTCGAGGATTCCGACCTGGCCGAACGCGTCAGCTTCGAGGTCACCTACTACCGCCACGACATCGAAGGCGCCATCCAGGCCATCGATGCCCAGACCCAGCTCGACCTGTGCGTGCAGACGCTGGATGCGCTGTACTGCGACGGCATCAGCCGCGCGCCGACCGGCGGCATCAACGGTTTCAACAACCGCCTGACCAACCTGGGCACGATCGAAACCGACGGCTGGGACGTGGACCTGTACTGGGTGTTCCCGGATTCGAGCTGGGGCAAGTTCTCGGCCGCCTGGCGCAACACCTTCGTCGGTGACTACCGGGCGGTGGGCGCGGCGGGCCAGGTGCAGCCGCAGGGCCCGGGCATCGAGGTGGTGGACAGCGCGATCCCGGAGTGGACCTCGAACTTCACGCTGGACTGGAAGCTGGGCGGCTGGAACGCGGCCTGGACGGTGCGCCACATCAGCGAGCTGCGCGAGGAGTGCGGCAATGCGGTCAGCTTCCCGGTGTGTTCGGATCCGGCGACGGGCACGAACGTGCTGCCGGCGACGACCTACAACGACCTGCAGCTGGGCTACCGCTTCGGCAACGGCGAGGGCCTGGGCCTGACCTTCGGCGTGAACAACGTCTTCGACGAGGATCCGCCGATCTGCCTGTCGTGCTCGCTCAACGGCTACGACGCGTCCACCTACGACATCCCCGGTGGCCGCTTCTTCTACGTGCGCGCCGACATCAAGTTCTAACCCGCGCCTCGCTGCATCCGAAGGGCCGGCGCAACGCGCCGGCCCTTTTTGCTTCCTGTCTGTAGGAGCACCTTCAGGTGCGAATCCTTTGCCTTGCCTTTCGGCAAGAAGCGCGAGGTTCCTGCGCCTACGACGTGCTCTTCGCTGCGAAGCGGCGGGCTGGCAATCAGCGGCCTGTGCGGGAGTCGGAGCGACGTCGTGCACGCAACGTCCTCGACGAAGTGGAGGACAGGATGTCCGTAACGGCCGGCCGTGAGCTGGTCATGGATGACGCTTGCGACCGGCCGGGCGGCGAGGACGTTGCGTGCGCGGCGGCGCCTCACGCGAAATTCGCGGCAAAGATGCACTGTTTGCCGAAAGGCAAGGCAAAGGATTCGCGCCTGAAGGCGCTCCTACAGACGGTTATTTGGGGCGCAGCTCGACGCCGACGGCCATGTGGTCGGAGCCGGCGGCGGGCACGGCCTTGTAGTCGAGTACCTCGAAGCCGCCGACCAGCACGTGGTCCAGGCAGCGCTGGGGGGCCCAGCTCGGGAAGGTGCAGACGCGCTCCGGCGGCGGCTCGAGCGAGGTTTCCCGGTACAGCGCGCGCATCTCGGGCGCGTCGAAATCGCAGTTGAAATCGCCCATCAGCACCAGCCGCGGCGAGTCCGCCAGCAGTTCGGCCAGGAAGCCCAGCTGCAGCTGCCGGGATTTGACGCCGAGCGAAAGGTGCGTGATCGCCAGCGTCCACGCCTTCTTGCCCTTGCCGAAGTTCGCCAGCAGGACCCCGCGCCCGGCGATACGGCCCGGCAGCGCGTAGTCGAGCAGTTCGGTCGGCTCGACCCGGCTCAGCAGCGCATTGCCGCTGCCCGCGATGCGTGCGATGCGGCGGTTCGGCTGGTGGCTCCAGTACGGGAAATGCGCCTGTTCGGCCAGGTAGTCGGCCTGGTTGGTGAATCCCGAGCGCAGGCTGCCCGGATCGGACTCCTGCAGGCCCACCAGGTCGTAGTTGCTCGCCAGCTTGGCCAGCGCGTCGAGGTTGATGCGCTTGCCGTTGGGCAGCACGTGCGACCAGCTGCGCGTCACGTAGTCGCTGTAGGCGCGCGTGCTCGACCCGGCCTGGATGTTGGCGCTGAGCAGGCGCAGGCGGTCGTTGGCGGCTTCGGGAGGGACGGCGGACATGACTGACATGGTGGGGTGCCATGCCGGCGCCGGCAAGTCGAAAAAGGAAAAGGGCCGCGTTTGCGGCCCTTTTCGTTCAGCTTTCGGTTGTGCCCGGTTTAGGGCGTGCTGCCCGCACGCTCGTGCGCGACCAGCCAGTCCACCGTCTCCAGAAGGCCCTGCATGCCGCGGTCGCCCGTGGCCATCGCGCGGTATTTGCCGTTGACGATGATCATCGGGGTGGCGTCCACGCCGCCGCGCAGCGCGAACTGGCGGGCGCGGTTGAGCTTGGCGGTGACCGCGAAGCTCTGCATGGTCGAAAGGAAAGCGTCGCGGTCGGCGCCGTGGGCGGCGTACCAGTCGGCGATCTCCTCGACGGAGGCATTGGTGAACTTGCGCTCGATCAGCACGGCCTTGAACAGGTCGTCGTGGGTCTTGTCCACCAGGTTCATCGCCTCGGCCGCGTAGTAGGCGCGGGCGAAGTTGTCGCTGACGCCGCCGAACACGCCCGGGACGTACTCGAAGCGCACGCCGTCCGGCAGGTCCGTCTTCCAGGTGTTGAGCAGCGGCTGCAGGTTGGCGCAGTGGATGCACATGTACGAAAAGACCTCGGCGACCTCGATGCCACCCTGGCCGATGGTCGGCATCGGCTCGGCCAGCGGCTCGTAGTCGGTACCCAGGCGCGGGGCCTTGGCGGGGTCGACCACCGGCGAGGCGGGGCGCGGGGTTTCGGCGGCGGCTTCGGCGTCCGCCGGGGCGGCTTCTTCGGCGCTGGCTTCGGCGGCCGGTTCGGTGGGCTCGCCGGCGACGTCTTCGGTGGGCGCTTCGGCGTCGGCTTCGGCGGCTTCCGGCGCCGGTGCGTCAGCGGCGCTGGTTTCGACCGGGGCCGCGGTCTCGGCGTCCGGGGCGGGGGCGGCTGCTTCGTTGGCGGTGTCGCCGCAGGCCGCCAGGGCGAGGGCGAGGATCAGGGGCAGCAGGCGCTTCATGGACGGGTGGCTCCTTGGAAGGGTCGCCTACCTGACCAGGGCCGGCAGGCAAAGGTTCAATCCGCGGCGGCCCGGCGGGCCGCCACGTCGCGTGGATCAGCCCTGCGGCTGCCCGGCGGCCAGCGCCTCGGCCGACGGCGTGTCGGCGGCGTTGTGCAGGCCTTCGATGTAGCTGGCCAGGGCCTGGATCTCGTCGTCGCTCAGGCCCTTGGCCACGCCCGCCATGATGGCGTTGGCGTTCTGGTCATTGCCCCACACCTTGCCGTCGCGGAAAGCGGTGAGCACGGTGGCGGTGTAACCGGCGTGCTGGCCGCCCAGGGCCGGCCAGGCCGCACCCGGGTTGCCGGCGCCGGTCGGGCCGTGGCAGGCCGCGCAGGCCGGCACCGAGCCGTCGGCCTTGCCGAAGCGGAAGATCTGCTCGCCGACGGCGTAGAACTTGCGGTCGGCATAGGGGCCTTCGGCGATGACGGTGTCGTCGGCGACGCCCGGCACGATCTTCTGGCTGGCGAAGTGGGCGCCGATGTCGCGCATGTCCTGCGCGCTCAGCGTCGCGGCGAAGCCCATCATGATGGCGTTGTCGCGGCCGCCGTTCTTGTACAGCGACAGCTGGCGGGCGATGTAACGCTCGTGCTGGCCGGCCAGCTTGGGGTACTGCGGGTCGGCGGAGTTGCCGTCCACGCCGTGGCAGGCGGCGCAGGCAATGGCCTTGCCGGCGCCGGCCTGGGCGTCGCCGTTGGTGGCCTGGCCATCGCCCACCTCGAGCACCTCGATCGGGGCCGGCACGGCTTCCGGGCCGCCGACACCTCGGCCGCGGCCGGCTGGGCGTCGGGGGCAAC
>CAXAYM010000159.1:0-5481 GCA_963973175.1 uncultured Arenimonas sp. | reverse complement strand
GATGTTGCGGACCGGGTCGTCGAGCTTCTTCTCGAAGCGCATGTCGCGGCTGGTCACCAGGCCCACGAGCCGGCCGCCATCGACCACCGGCACGCCGGAGATGTTGCGGGCGCGGGTGAGCTTGATCACTTCGCCGATGGTCGTTTCCGGCCCGACGGTGAAGGGTTCGCGGATCACGCCGGCCTCGAAGTTCTTAACCTGCAGCACGTGCGCGGCCTGCTGCTGCACCGACATGTTCTTGTGCAGGATGCCGATGCCGCCGAGCTGGGCCATGGCGATCGCCAGGCGGGCTTCGGTGACGGTGTCCATCGCGGCCGAGATGATCGGCAGGTTCAGCCGGATGCCGCGCGTGAGCTGCGTGGCGAGGCTGACGTCCTTGGGCAGGACCGCGGAGTGGGCGGGAACGAGGGAGACGTCGTCAAACGTCAGCGCTTCGGCCTGGATGCGCAGCATGGAGCGGCTCCGGGGAGAGTGAAGCGCGGCATTATAGCCGGTTATAGGAGCGCCAGGCTCAGCGCCGGCCACCAGGTCAGCAGGGCCACCGCCAGCCCCAGGACCAGGAAAAACGGCAGGCAGGCTCGGACCAGGGTGCCGATGGGCTTGCCGAAGCGGTAGGCGGCGATGAACAGGTTCATTCCCACCGGCGGCGTGAAGTAGCCCAGCTGCAGGTTCGCCAGCATCACGATGCCCAGGTGCACCGGGTGGATGCCGAAGGCCGCGGCCACCGGGATCAGCAGCGGCGTCAGGATGACGATGGCCGAAAAGATGTCCAGCAGCATGCCCACGGCCAGCAGGAACAGGTTGAGCAGGCCCAGGAACACCCAGGGGCTGTCGACATGCTCGCTGAGCCATTCGAACAGGCGCGTGGGCACCTGCTGGTCCACCAGCCAGTTCGACAGCGCCAGGGCGGCGGCGAGGATCATCAGTATCGCGCCCACCAGGCGCATCGATTCGGCCATCACCCCGGGCAGCTTTGACCAGGAAATTTCTTTTTTAATACAGACAATTACGACAAATACATAAAGTGCTGTCACAGCTGCGGTTTCGCTCGCCGCCAGCGCCCCCGAATAGATGGCGCCCAGCACGATGACAGGCAGCGGCAGCTCCCAGGCACAGTCGCGCAGCGCAGCACGCAGCTCGCCGGCATCGAAGCGATGGCTGGCCCGCGCAATGCCCCGCCCGGCCCACATCGCGTGCACCGACAGCATCGCGATCATCAGCAGGCCCGGCAGCAGGCCGGCCAGGAACAGGTCGGGAATCGTCACCGGCGTCGGCCCGCCCACCTGCCCGGCCACGAAGCCGTAGACGATCAGCGGCAGCGACGGCGCGAACAGCAGCCCCAGGCTGCCGGCCGAGGTCACCAGGCCCAGGCTGTAGCGTTCGGAATAGCCGGCCTCGCGCAGTGCGGGGTACAGCAGCGCGCCCAGCGCCACGATGGTGACGCCCGAGGCGCCGGTGAAGGCGGTGAACATCGCGCAGGCGACAATGGCGACGATCGCCAGGCCGCCCGGCAGCCAGCCCAGCAGCGCGTTGGACAGCCGCACCAGCCGCCGCGGCGCCGCGCTTTCCCCCAGCAGGTAGCCCGCCAGCGTGAACAGCGGGATCGCCACCAGGCCCGGCAGGTCGCCCAGGCGGTAGACCTCGACGGCGACGATGACCAGGTCGTAACCGGCCAGGTGGAAACCGAGCAGCGCGACGGCCAGGATCACGGCGAACAGCGGCATGCCCAGCGCCGCGAGCAGCGCCACCACCAACAGGCCCAGGCCCAGGCTCATGGCTCCCTGTCCTCGGGTTCGGGCGGCTCGTCGGCCGCCGCCAGCGCGAAGCGAACCGCCATCAGACCGAAGCCCAGCGGCAGCGCCAGCATTGGCACCCAGCTCGGCACGCCCGCGATGAACGGCATCGGTACCTCGCGCTCAAGCTGCACCAGGCCCCAGCCAAGCCAGGCCATGCCGGCGCAGAGCACGGCGGTGGCCGCCTGCGCGATGATCCAGGCGGCCCGGCGCGCCGCCGGCGGCAGCACGCGCGGCAGCGCGTCGATCGCGATGTGCCGGTGGCCGCGGGTGGCACCCAGGGCGCCGAGCAGGGCCAGCCAGAGTACGCCGGCGCGGCCGGCCGGCTCCGCCCAGGCAAGGCCGGTATCAAGGAAAAGGCGCAGTCCGATCTGGACCAGCGCCAGCAGCAGCAGCGCGGCCAGCAGGGTCGCCAGCAGCACGTCCTCGGCCAGGTGCAGGCGCCGGACCCAGCGGCCGGGCATGGATCAGGGCGTCCCGTCCGCGGCCTGCGCCTTGCGCACGGCTGCCATCATCCCGGCCGACAGTTCCCCTTTCGCTTCCATGTCCGCAATGACCTTCTCGCCGGCGGCGCGCCAGCGTGCCGCCTCGTCGGGGGTGAGGGTGGTCATGCCCAGGCCCTGCTTCTTCAGGGCCTCGAGCGCGGCCAGGTTGTCGCGCCGGACGGTGGCGTCCATGCGCGCGGCGGCCTCGCCGAAGGCCTTGGCGAACACCTGCTGGTCGGCCGGCGACAGCCGCTTCCAGGCTTTTTCGTCCAGCACCAGGTAGCCGACGACGAAGGTCAGCGGCAGGTCCACGATGTGCTTGAGCTTGCCGTGCCACTGCAGCGCGATCGCGCCACTGGGCGTGTTGGCGACGGTGTCCACCATCCCGGTCTGCAGGCTGGTGAAGACATCGCCGATGGGCAGCGGAATCGGACTGATGCCGGCCGCCTCGAACGTGCGGATGGCGACGACGTCGTTCTGCGGCACCCAGAGCTTGATGCCGTCCACGTCGGCGCGGCTGCGCAGCGGACGATCGCCCATCAGGTAGGCGAAACCGACGCCGGAGACGCCCAGCATGCGCAGGCCACGCTCCTCGAAGCCCTTCGCCAGCAGCGGGTCCACCGCGCGTCGCACGCGCTCCACGTCGTCCCAGTCATCGAACAGGAACGGCAGGCTGTAGACCGGCGCGTCGGGATAGACCAGCGAGAGCTCGCTGGCGGTCAGCACCCCGCCCTGCAGCTGGCCCAGGCGCATCTTGCGCAGCACGACGGCGTCGTTGCCCATCACCCCGCCCGGGTAGAACTTCACCTGGACGCGGCCGTCCGTACCCTGCCCGACCTCGGCCGCGGCGGTGCGCAGCTCGCGCATCCAGGCGGAGCCCTCCGGGGCCAGGGTGGCGATCTTGATCGCCTGCGCGGCGGCGGGCAGCGACAGGACGAGCAGCAGGCAAACCAACAGCGGGCGGAACATGGCGGTTACCCCTTCAGAAGAATTCGCGTCCGCTGGCCACCAGCGCTTTCGCGCGCTCCTGGGCCAGCACGTTCATGAGGGTGAATCCCGGCGCGGCCGGGTCGGCGGCAAGCACTTCGGCCAGCAGCCGGTCGTGCAGGGGCTGGTCGTAAACCAGCCGGGCGTAGCGTTCGGCCATCAGCACCTTGGCGTACAGGTTGCGGCCGCCTGACTGGCGGATGGCGGCTTCGAAATGCTCGCGGCCGAGCTCGGGACGGCCACCGACGGACTCGGGGCGCAGCGAATGCAGCACGCCCAGGTAGACCCGGACCATGCCGCGGTCGTGGCCCGGATCGATCTCCGCGACGCGTTCGAGCAGCGCCTGGACCTTGGGCAGGTCGGCGATGGCGGCCCAGTCGTCGCTGTGCGCCTGCAGGTAGCCGGCCCAGGCGGCCCCGAGCGCATACAGCTCGGCAATGTCCCGGGCCGGCGCGGCGGCCACTTCGGCCTGGAAGGCATCAACCGGCCCCGGGATGGCCTCGCACAGCCCGGCATTGCGCAGGCAGGTGGCACGACGGGCGTAGTCCAGCGCCTTGGCCGACAGGCGCCGGGCCCGCACCGTATCGTCGCCGGTGAAGCTCCCCGCGTAGGCGCCGTTGAGGCCGGCGGCGGCAAACAGCAGCGGCGCGTTGCCGGCCCTCCCCGGCTTCTGCCCCTGCACCAGGGCATCCACCAGCAGCAGGTAGGCCGGCAGGCCGTCGCGCACGGTGGCCGGGTCGTTGCTGTCGTACACGGCGTCGCCGAGCTGTTCGGCGAATCCCTGGCCGGCCCGGCCGGCAACCGCCGCACAGCCCGCGACCAGCCCCAGGAGCAGGCTGGCGACCAGCAGGCGCATCAACGAAGGTGGGCACATCGAGCTAGGCATGGGCTCAGTTTGCCGGCTCAGCGTGACGATTGCGCGGCGTCGAGGGCGTCGGCGGCCTCGAGCGTGTTCTGCATCAGCGTCGCCACGGTCATCGGGCCCACACCGCCGGGCACGGGCGTGATCCAGGAGGCCCGCTCCGCCGCGGCCGCGAAGCCGACGTCGCCGACCAGGCGGCCGTCCTCGAGCCGGTTGATGCCGACGTCGATGACCACGGCCCCGGGCTTGACCCATTCGCCCGGCACGATGCCCGGCCGGCCCACGGCCACGACCAGGATGTCGGCCTCGCCGACGTGGCGGCGCAGCACGTCCCGGGGCGTGAACTTGTGGCAGCTGGTGGTGGTGCAGCCGGCGATCAGAAGTTCCAGCGCCATCGGCCGGCCGACGTGGTTGCTGACGCCGACGATGGTGGCGCTGCGGCCGCGTACGGGCTGGTCGGTGTAGGCCAGCAGCGTGGTGATGCCGCGGGGCGTGCACGGGCGCAGCCCGAACTGGCGCAGGGCCAGGTGGCCGACGTTTTCCGGATGGAAGCCGTCCACGTCCTTGCGCGGGTCGATGCGGTGGATCAGCCAGTTGGCGTCGCGATTGCCGGGCAGCGGCAGCTGGACCAGGATGCCGTGGATGGCCGGGTCGGCGTTGAGCCGGTCGATCAGTGCCGCGAGTTCGGCGTCGGAGGTGTCGGCCGGCAGGTCGAAGTCGATGGCGCGGATGCCCACCTTCTTGGCGGCCCGGCGCTTGTTGCGAACATAAACGGCGGACGCCGGATCCGCGCCCACCAGCACCACCGCCAGGCCGGGCGCGGCCTTGCCGGCGGCCAGGCGGGCCTGCACGCGCCGCGCGAGGTCGTCCAGGAGGGTATCGGCAATGCCCTTGCCGTCGAGGATGCGGGCGCTCATGGCACGATTATCCCCGAACCCCACCCGGCCCCGCCACATGAATGACACCACCGCCCTTGAAGCCGCGGCTTTCCGCCGCCTGTTGGCCCACCTGCGCGAACGCAGCGACGTGCAGAACATCGACCTGATGATCCTCGCCGGCTTCTGCCGCAACTGCCTGGCCGACTGGCTGCGCGAGGCGGCCGATGAGGCCGGCGTGCCCATGGACCGTGACCAGGCCCGCGAACGGGTCTATGGCATGCCCTTCGCCGAGTGGAAGGCCCGCCACCAGCGCGAGGCCACGCCTGAACAGCTCGCCGCCTTCGAAGCCAGCCGCCGGTCCCACGGATAAAAAAACGCCCCGGCCGAACGACCGGGGCGTTGAAGTCCCACTGACGGGATTGAGAGAGACGGGGTCAGGCGCGCTTGCAGCGGCTGCGGGGCGCAGCAGCGCGCTT
>CAXAYM010000158.1:0-5487 GCA_963973175.1 uncultured Arenimonas sp. | reverse complement strand
CCACCAGCTTGAGCCGAACCGCCTCGCCCGCCGGGTGCTGGACACGGTGGGACCCTCGCAGGGGCTGGAGATTAGCTTCCGTGGAACGCCGAGCTATGGCCTGTGGCCCGAACCCCGCCTCGTGCTCCCCGAGGTGTCGGCGCGGCAACCCGGCGCCGACACGGCCCTGCTGACCGCCGAACGCGCCGAGATCTCGCTGCCCTGGGACACCGTGCGCGGCGATGGGCCGCTGGTGATCACCTATATCGAACTCGATGGGCCGGCCCTCGACCTCGCGGCGTTCAGGGACTGGCGTGCCAACCGTCCGGAAACGACCGACACCACGATCCCCACGCTGTCGCGCGGCGTTCGCGTCACCGGCGGCAGCGTTCTGGGGGACGGTTGGCAGCTGCAGGACATGGACCTGGTCCTGGGGCCGGTGGCACCCGACGAAACTGCGTCCCTCGAGTTCACGGGCCTTCTGGCCACCGGTTCGCTGCGCGCCAGTGCGACCGGGACCCTGGACGTGGAGAAGCTGGCGGAGTCCACCGGATTCGAGCTGGTCGCCGACGGCGAGATCGAGCAGGACGACCGCTTGATGGCCTATCGCCTCCAGGCACCCTGCGACTTCGACCGGCAGCCCCCTGAGACCACCGTCCATTGCAGCGACGTCGAGTTCACGGGCGATTCGCCGCTGCCCACGCTGCGCGCCGACAGGGTCAGCATGACCCTGGGCGGGCCGGCCGGCGCCCAGCTCGGGCTTGAAGGATGGATGCGCGAATGGCCGGAGGATTGGCCCGTGCTGCCCGAGCCGGCCAGCACGGACGTGCGCCCCACCCGCTTCGATATCGGCTACGAGGGCGCCGCCGACTTTTCCGATCCGGTTACGGTGAAGATCGAGCGCGGCGAGACGCGCCTGGATGCGACCGCCGTCATTGCCGAGGTGCAGGCCTGGCTGGCCGACGAGGAGCGCACGCCGCTGCCGCCCCTGCTCGGCCGCTTCTCGGCGCCCTCGCTGGTGGTCCAAGGCTTCACGCTTGAGAACGTGCAGGCGGAGATCGTGGAGCCGGCCCCGGCCAGCGCGGAAGAATGAGCGAGTTCGCGCACCGGCTGCTGGCCTGGTTCGACCGCGACGGCCGCCACGACCTGCCCTGGCAGCATCCGCGCACGCCCTACCGCGTCTGGCTGTCGGAAATCATGCTGCAACAGACGCAGGTGCAGACGGTCATTCCGTACTTCACCCGTTTCCTGGACGCCTTGCCGACCCTGCCCGACCTCGCCGCCGCGGAGTCCGATCGCGTGATGGCGCTCTGGGCCGGCCTGGGTTATTACGCCCGCGCCCGCAACCTCCACCGCGCCGCGCAGGTTTGCGTGCTGGAGCACGGTGGTGAGTTGCCCGATGATTTCGAAGCGCTCTCGGCGCTGCCCGGCATCGGCCGCAGCACCGCCGGGGCGATCCTGGCGCAGGCGCACGGGCAGCGGATCGCGATCCTGGACGGCAACGTCAAGCGGACCCTGGCGCGTTACCACGGCATCGACGGCTGGCCCGGCAGTTCGCCGGTCGAGAAGAAGCTGTGGCAGATCGCCGAATCGCATTTGCCGCAGACGCGAATGGCCGACTACACCCAGGCGATCATGGATTTCGGCGCCATGCTGTGCACGCGGCACGATCCTGCCTGCGTGCTTTGCCCGCTGCAGGACGGCTGCGTCGCGAGGCGCGAGGGCCGCGTCGAACAACTGCCGGAATCAAAACCAGGCAAGCCCTTGCCCGAGCGCCGCACGCTGATGCTGTGGGTGGAGGATGCGCAGGGCCGCGTGCTGCTGGCCCGCCGTCCGCCCAAGGGCGTGTGGGCCGGGCTGTGGTCGCTGCCGGAAACCGAAGGCCACGACGAGGCCCGCGACTGGCTGGCGCGGCACATCGTCGCCGACTTCGACGCCGGCGAGGACCTGCCGGTCTTCGAACATGTCTTCAGCCACTACCGGCTGCACATCGAACCACGACGCTGGCGCCTGGCCGACGCCGGGGCGCATAAAGGCGATAATGCCGACCTGCGCTGGCAGCCGTTGCAGCAACTGCACGAACTGGGCCTGCCGGCCCCCGTCAAGAAACTGCTGGGAAACCCGCCATGAGCCGCACCGTCTTTTGCCAGAAGCAACAAACCGAAACCGAAGGCCTGGGTTTCGTGCCCTGGCCCGGCCCGCTGGGCAAGCGCGTGTACGACAACATCGGCCGCGAGGCATGGCAGCAGTGGCTGGCGCACCAGACCATGCTGATCAACGAGAACCGGCTGTCGCCCCTGGACCCGAAGCACCGGGCCTTCCTGGAGGCGGAGATGGAGAAGTTCCTGTTCGGCGATGGCGCCGAAAAGCCCGCCGGCTACGTGCCGCCGGCGGACTGAGGCGACCGCTTACTCGCGGATGCCGGCTTCACGCTCGGCCTGCTTCCAGGCCGGCACGTCCACTTCGCGAAGCGCTTCGATCTTGCAGCGCAGGTTGTGGTCGCCCACCACGTAGCCGTTGTCGGTGTTGATGGTGTCGTAAAGCGACTCGATGCCGACCTTGTACTCACGGTCGAGGTTGGTGCACGCCGGGCTGGCGCGAAGGTCGAGCAACCAGGCCTTGTGCGGGGTTTCCCAGACCAGGACGTGGTACTCGCCCACCACTTCGTAGGCGTGGATGGGACGCAGGAACTTGACGCTGCGCTCGGACTCACCGGCATTGGCCTGCAGCAGTTCGAGGCGCTTGGCGTCCTTGGCCGGGTTGTCCGACTTGGCGGCAACCGGCAGCGCCAGGCCGAAGGCCAGGGCGGTGGTGAGTGAAATCAGGGCGATGCGGGCTTTCATGGAAAATCTCCTTCGTGCTCGGGCCGTGCTGGGCCGGATCCAACCCTACTCCCGGCGGAGTGAACGTCCCAGAAGCCGCGCGCAGCGCGTTCAGACCCGGTTTACGCCGGCAGCGCCGCGGTCCGGGCCAATTCGGCTTGCCTCGCCCGCCCGGGCTCGGCTAGAATCTCGCGCTCGCCCGGCCCCGTCCGGCGCGACGGATGGCCGGGTAGCTCAGTTGGTAGAGCAGGGGATTGAAAATCCCCGTGTCGGGGGTTCGATTCCCTCCCCGGCCACCACAACTTTCAAGTACTTACGACAGCCGCACCAGTTGCGGCTTTTGTTTGTGTGTCAAAAACGTGCCATCGATGCGACTGGCCGCGCCGCGCAGGTGATCGGCCGCCAAATGCGCGTACCGAAGCACCATCTCGTAGCTCGCCCACCCTCCCAGCTCCATCAGCTCCTGTAGCGGCGTGCCGTTCTGGACATGCCAGGATGCCCAGGTGTGCCGCAGGTCGTGCCAACGAAAGCCGGGCTCGATGCCCGCCCTTGCCACCGCTTGCTTCCATGCTCTGGTCGAGCACCGGGCGACGGGCTGGCCTTGGTAGGCGAACACGTATTCCGGATGCCGTCCCAGACGCCGACGCAGAACGTCGAGCGCGTCCTCGTTCAAGGGAACACCAATGGCCCTCCCGGCCTTGGCCTCGTCCGGATGGATCCATGCCACGCGACGGCTCATGTCCACCTGGTCCCATCGCAGGTAAGACACGTTGCGCTGCCGGAGCCCAGTTGAAAGTGCCAATTGCACCATGTCCCGAAGGTGGAGCGGCAACTCGTTCAAGAGCCGCCGCGCCTCGTCCGGGGAAAGAAAGCAAATGCGCTTCTTCGGTTCCCGGTAGAGCCGGACCTTGGGAATGTGATCCACCCATCCCCAGTCGTCCTTTGCCCGTCGCAAGATCGAACGCACCAGGGCGAGGGTTCGATTGGCGGTGGAAGGACTCGACTGCGCGGCCTTCTTCTCGCCGATCTTCTCGACCACGTCCCGCGTCACCTGACTGAGCATCAAGTGACCCAGGAAGGGATGCAGCCAACGCAGGTTGGCCACATCCTTGTCGTGCGAACGCTTGTGGCTGGTTTCCTTTACCCACCTCACAGCGGCGTCCTGCCAGCTGCGATCAGGCTTCACTCCGAGCCGCTGTTCTTCCCAGTACCGGACCTTGAGCCGGTCGAGATATTCCTGGGCTGCGGTTTGGTCTGAAGTCCCAGCAGAGCGGCGTATTCTTTCGCCGTTCGGCGTGGTGAAGGCGACCCACCAGACATCACCCCGTTTTGATAGCCCCATGAAGATTTCTCCTCGTTGGAGCCACTTAACGGCGCTTGCCTACGTCCAGCGTAAAGCTGACCGAGATAGGCGGCAAGATCATCTTCCAGAAAGACCCAGCGCTTGCCCGGCTTCGCGGCTTTGACGCGGCCCTGGCGGGCGTGCAGGCGCAGCACGGCCGGCGACATGCGCAGCCACGCGGCGGCCTCGTGCAGGTCGAGCGTGCGCATGGCTTAGTCCTCGTCATGGTCCCTGATCCGCACGTTGTACCGACGCGCCTTGGCCCGGGTCTTGCGCCCCAGGTAGTCCTGGAGGCTCTGGCTGGTCGGGGAGCCCGGGCCGTCGTGAAAAGCCTGCATGGCATGCAGGAACTCCCCAAGGCCGTGGTCGAGCTCGGTGATGCCCTCCCGGGCCATGAAGGACGTCAGACCCCACATGCCGGCCTTGAAGATGGCCTCGTCGCTGGGAGCCCGGGTCTTCTCGACCCGAACAAGAGGCGAGGCGTCCGGCGGCACATCCCACACGCCGGCCAGAGCTTCCCAGAGCGGATGGACCGGCCACCGAGTCCGGTTCTCGTCGCTTTCCTGGGGAACGGCCAGCCTCAGCCACTCCGTAGTCAGGTAGCGCCACAACACCCCGAACAACGGCACCGCCTGCCAAACCGGCCCTTTGAGCTCCTCCGGCAAGCCCTCCCGCCGCACCTGGAATTCCATGCGCCACACGGTCTGACCCTCCTCCCAACCCTGGGCCGCCCACAGCGGCTTGAGGTAGTCCTTGCCGGACTTCTGGATTTCCAGGGTCTTGTCGTACAACCGGGCGCTGACCTCATTGCCGGCCCCGAAGGTGATGCCGGTGACGTAGTCGCGGTATTCGTGAACGTCGCGCTTGCGGGAACGCTTGACCCAGTGGGCTCCGGGAAACGCCGTCGGGTCGGCCGTTGTCGTGAAGTCCACGAACAGGTCGATGCGGCTCAAGCCTGCCGGGGCCGTGACGGTCCCTAGCTCCGGAAGCAGGGACTCCAGGGAGGAAATGGCTTCCTCGACTCCCACTGCCGTCAGGTACTCACTACGCACCTGGACGTGCGCCAAGGGCAACACGCCTGCGCTGGCGTTCGAGATTTCGAGTCGGAACCAATTGTCCTCGAGGACAAACGCGAAGCGCCCGCGGCCACGCGGCGACACCGTGAAGCAATGCTCGCCGTTGTAATAGGTTGCGTCGCACTGAACCCGTTCGTCGCTGGCCTGGGCCGCCGTCTTCAGCTCTTGCAGCATCATCGCCACGTGGGGATCGATGCCTCCGGGGAAGGACAGATAGAGGCTATCGACCCCGTGCCGAAGCGGGCGAATGTAATTAGCGGGTGCTGTG
>CAXAYM010000157.1:0-5502 GCA_963973175.1 uncultured Arenimonas sp. | reverse complement strand
AGGCCCTGACGCTGGCCGCCACTGGCGAGAGCCTGACGCGAGCCGCCCAGGACGCCGGATTTGCCGACGCCGCCCATCTGACCCGGACCATGCAGCGGCACTTTGGGGTGGCCCCGAGCGATGTGATCCAGGCGCTTCGGCAAGGCGGCTGAGGCCTCACGTCAGCCGGTTTGTTCAAGCCGCCCGGCCACGCCACGTCGATGATGCCGGTCTCGGGCGAATGGGGCGCCCCCTCCTGGAGAACGTCATGGCGGTTTGGGCCCGCACCCTTACTCGCTTCATCCACCGCCGGCGTCGACCCATGCGCGGGCTGCTGGCCCTGGCGGCCCTCGTCCTGCTGGTCGATGGATTCGTGATCGAGCGCAGCCTGCTTCACTTGCTGCTGCTGCACCCGCTCCTGCTGATGGCGCTGCTCGCTGGGCTGATCCTGACCGAGACCCCCGATCCGCCGGGAGCGTCTGATGGCCACTGATTTCATTCCGGCGCTGCGCTTTGCCGCGCTGACGCCGTGGTACGACCGCGCGGTCGCCTGGAGCACGCACGAAACCGAGATGAAGAACCGCGTCGTCGCGCTGGCCGCGCCGCGCCCCGGCGAGCGTGTGCTCGACTTGGGCTGCGGCACCGGCACGTTGCTGCTCGCGCTGGCGAAGGCGGCACCCGGAGCCATCCTAACGGGATTGGATGCGGACCCCGCAATCCTCGTGTTGGCCGCAGCCAAGATCGAGGCCGCCGGCGCCCAGGCCCGACTGCTGCCCGGGCGGAGCGACGCCTTGCCGCTGCCCGACGGCCGTTTCGATCTCGCGGTCTCAACGCTGTTCTTCCATCACCTCCAGCCCCGTGAGAAGCACCGTGCGGTGCAGGAGTTGCGACGGATCCTGCGTCCGGGCGGACGCCTGGTGATCGCCGATTTCGGGCGCGCCACGGCGGGCTGGCGCCGTGGAATGTTCCATCTCGTCCGCCTGCTCGACGGCTACTCCAATACCCGGGACCACGCCGCCGGTTCGCTGGCGTCGTTCCTGCTCGATGGCGGCTTCGTCGATGTGCAGTCTCTGTCCCCGCTGCCGGTGCCGCTGGGCAGTATTGATTTCCTGGTGGCCACCCGACCACCCCGTGCCTGACGCGGCGACTGCCTGTTGAGGCGCGACCAATATTGACCAGCCCTGCGCGTTCAAAATTGACCAGGGCATGGACCGGGGGATTCCAGCCCCGGGGTTGTTCGCAGTGTAGCCTCAGCCGCCGGTTTCAGTGACCGGCTCGGCATCCTCCTTCGCCTGTTGCACCCGGGCCTGCTCCCGGGCCCGGATTTTGGTCTTGGCCGTTCGGCTGCTGTGCCGGAACCGGTAGGAGTCGTTCCCGGTTTCGACGATATGGCAGTGGTGGGTCAGCCGGTCCAGCAGCGCCGTGGTCATCTTGGCGTCGATGAAGACGTTGGCCCATTCGGCAAAGACCAGGTTCGTCGTGATCACCACGCTGGTGTGCTCGTACAGCTTCGACAGCAGGTGGAACAGCAGCGCCCCGCCGGCCTGGCTGAAAGGCAGGTAGCCCAGCTCGTCCAGGATCACCAGGTCCAGGCCCAGCAACTGGTTGGCCAGGCGGCCGGCCTTGCCGGCCGCCTTCTCCTGCTCCAGGGCATTCACCAGCTCGATCGTGCTGTAAAAGCGCACCCGCTTGCCGTGCCGGCCCACCGCCTCCACGCCCAGCGCCGTGGCCAGGTGTGTCTTGCCGGTGCCGGTGCCGCCGATCAGCACGATGTTCTCGGCCTTTTCGGTGAACGCCAGCGTGGCGAACGCCTCGATCTGGCGCCGGTCGACCTTGGACTGCTCGAACTCGAACCCCGCCAGGTCGCGGTGCAGCGGGAACCGCGCCGCGTGCATCTGATAGCGCACCGACCGCAGCGCCCGGTCGGTCTTCTCGGCCTCCAGCAGGTGCCGCACGATCCACTCTGCGGCTTCCACGCCCGGGCCGCCGTTGCCCAGCAGCTCGGCGTAGCCGGTGGCCATGCCGTGCAGGCGCAGCGCCTTGAAGGCTGCCATCAGCTCAGTCATGGGCCACCTCCGGGCGCAGGTGGTCGTAGCGGGCCGTGTCGGCCAGCGGTGCGGTGGTCACGGTCAGGGCCGTCTCGACCCGATCCGGCGGTGGCCCCTCGTGCAGCCGCGCCAGCAGGTTCAAGACGTGCTCGGCGCTGGGCCGTCCCGATTCCAGCGCCAGTTCCACCGCGACCAGCACCGCTTCCAAGCCGAACCGCGGCACCGCCGCCAGCACCTGGGCCATCACCCGGTCGCCGCCGGCCCGGCGCAGCAGGTGCCGGCTCAGTTGCCGCAGCGGCTCCGGCAGCTCCACGAACGGCGCGCCGTTGCGCAGCGCCCCGGGCTTGCGCTCGATCAGCGGCACGTAATGCCGCCAGTCGTAGACCACCCGGTCGCGGTCCAGCACCCGCGCATGCTCCGCCACCACCTTGCCGTGGGCGACCACGGCCACCCGCTCCGGGTACAGGTGCACCACCACCCGGTGCCCGGCCAGCGCGCAGGGCACGGAATAGCGGTTGCGGGCCACCGTCACCAGGCAGGTGCTCGACACCCGGGCCTCGGCCTCGACATAGCCGTCGAAGGCCGCCGGCACCGGCATCAGCTCCGGCTGCTCCAGTGCCAGCGCCTCGGCAATGCTCATGTCCCGGCAGTCCGGGTGCGGCGCGGCCCAGGCCTGCGTGCACTGCGTGGCCAGCCAGACGTTGAGCTCGGCAAAGCTGGCCCAGCGCTGCTCCTGCGCCCGCTGCCAGATGCGCCGGCGGCCGTCGAGCACGCCCTTCTCGACCCGGCCCTTCTCCCAGCCCGACGCCACGTTGCAAAAGTCCGGCTCGAACAGATAGTGCGTCGCCATCGCCAGGAACCGGTTGTTCACCTTGCGCGCCCGGTCCGGCCGCGGCGTCTTGTCCACCGCGGTCTTCATGTTGTCGTAGATACCCCGGCGCGGCACCCCGCCCAGGCCCGTCAGGCACCGAAGATGCGCATCAAACAGCATCTCGTGGCCCTGGCCCGGGTAGGCCACCAGCCAGAACGCCCGGCTGGCGCACAGCTTCATGTGCGCCACCATCACCTTGCGCCAGATCCCGCCGATCACCAGCCCTTCCTCGCTCCAGTCGAACTGGAACGCCTCGCCCCAGCCAAACTGCAACGGCACGTAGGCCGAGCGGGCCGTCACCGCCCCCGCGGCCGCCCGCTGGGCGCGCAGGTACTCCGTCACCCGGCAGTAGTGGCCTTTGAAGCCCTGTTCCTGCAGCTGCTCGAACAGCCGGCGGGCGGTCCGCCGCTCCTTCCGGGGGCGGTTCTCGTCGGTCTTGACCGCCTGGTCGAGCCAGGCCGTAAACCCTTCCAGCACCTTCGGCCCGGGCGGCCGCTGGTAGGCCATCTGCGTCCGGGGCGCCGGCTCCCGCAGCCAGGTCTTGATGGTGTTGCGGGACAAGCTGGTCCGCCGGGCGATCTCGCTGATCGACAGCCCTTCGCGCAGCCTCAGCCGCCGGACCTTCGCGTACATCGACATGGTGTGCACCTCTTCTCCCCACAGGCCTGGTCGCCTGCAAGGTAAGGGGAAACACCCTGGTCAATTTTCAACGCGCAAAACCCGCGTTTGCTGGTCAATTTTCAACGCGCCTCAACACAAGCGGGCGCGGTCCGCCTGGTAGCCGTCTTCACGGTCGATGCGGGTCAACACTGCGGATCGGGACGGGGGCTTGAGTTTCAGTCGCCGTGCCAGGGAGCGGGCACGGGTGACCACGTATTCCTTGGTCGGCCGTTCCCGTCGCAGGTAGTGCTTGGCGATGACGTGCTTGATCAGCGCATCGACCTCCGGATCGAGTTGATTCAGGCCGAGCGGCCGGCCTCCCGGGCGTCGGGCCAAGGCGCTGGCCCGCGGGTCGTTCCTGAAAGTCGCTCGGGCCCGCTGAAGCTGCCTGACGCTGATGCCGTGCCTCTTGGCGAGCTTTTCGAGCTCGCTGCGGGAGACGGTGCTCCGGCTGTTCAGGGGCGTCAGGTCCTTGGCGAGGTCACAGCAGCGCTTCCATTCCGCGGCAGGGATTCCCTCGAAGGACGAGGCCGCCGCAGTCTTGGGCAGCGACTCTATCCGGGCGATCGCGACGGAGCTAACCGCGCCCGTCGCTACATCACGCACGCGCATGTGAGTAAGTGAGTCGGCCCCATCGATCTGAATGACCCGGCCATCGGCGACGCAGGTCGTGCCTGGGGTGAGTTCGAGCGTCATGGACGCGCCCTCCCCGTCCGAAGCTGGCATTCGGTGAGCACGACCGTGGCGAAGCCGAGCAATCGACGAACGGCCGCCAAGCGACGACTCACCGCGTCAGGATTACGGTCCAACATTGATTTCGATTTGATTTCGACGACCGTCCAACGTCGAAATCCCAACCGGACAATGGCGCGGGTGATCCGGTCGTAGACCACCAGGAAGTCAGGGGTGTACCGGTGGACGCCATCATCATCCGCGTAGCGGAGCGTGAACGGCTGAGCATGGATGGCTACCAGACCGGCGTGTCGCGAGAAGAACGTGATGGCATGCGCCTCGAGATCGCTCTCTACGGGCACGGATTGGGTGGGTGGCGTCCAAGCAACGCGACCACAGACGTGCCTCCCATGGGAGAGCGGAATTTCTCGAGCGGACCATCGGATGGCGCCGTCCATTTTCGACGCAGGGGTTTGAAGATTGGCTTTCATTGGGATTTCTCCAAGGCTGAGTGCGGCCCCGACGTGGGTCGGGGCGACGATTCGGCTTGTGGTCAACAGATGCCCATGGGGTTACCTCCCTTAAATGAGAGGCTTCCCTGCCAGGGGGCTTGGAGACTGTTGATGTCCCACAAGGACGCTCTGCCTTGAGCTGCCCACGCTCCACCGGGGATGGCGACGCATCGTCCGTGCCGGCAGCTCGAGGCATGCCGGCGGAGGTGAGTGAGGGGGACGCTAGCGGAGTTTCTCGTCGGCCAAAGTTAGACGAGGTTTTGCCGAAATGCGTCTACCCCTCGACACGAAGGGGTTTCGCGCTCGTTAGCGGACCCGGGCGTCGCCGCGTGGGGGCCGTTGGCGCAACCAGGTGTGCGCTGGCCGGTATCCGCTTTACTGTGACGTTAGATGACAGAATGCTCCGTAATGCTGTCGCACGCCATCCGAAAACCCCTGTGCCCGGAGGACAAGGTTAGAAGAAATGTCTATAACTTTCCGCAACTTGCCCAGGGTCTGTCACGGTGCGCCGCGGTTTGGCGGACTGTGACACCCGCCGGCTGCCCCCTTCGATGCCCCAGGTTCGTGATGCCCTGTTGAACCTGGTGATCGGCGTGACCGGCCATCGCGACATCCCGGTCGAGGAACATCCCGCGCTGCAGGCGCGCATCGTCCGGCTCATCGAGAGCCTTCGGCGCGATTTCCCCGCGCTGCCGCTGCTGATGCTCAATCCGCTTGCCGAGGGTGGCGACCGGATCGCCGCGCGCGCGGCCAGGGCGAT
>CAXAYM010000156.1:0-5562 GCA_963973175.1 uncultured Arenimonas sp. | reverse complement strand
GCCGCCCCAGCCGGTGCCGATCTCGACCAGGTGGTCGCCGGGCTGCAGGTCGAGCTTGCGGCAGATGCGCTCGAGCTTGCGCCATTGCGCCTGCTCCAGGGTTTCGTCCCCGGCGGCGAAGATCGCCGAGGAGTACATCATCGAGTCGTCCAGGAACAGCTTGAACAGTTCGTTGCCAAGGTCGTAGTGCGCGGCGATGTTGCGGCGGCTGCCGGCGCGGGTGTTGCGGCGCAGCGCGTGCCAGCCGCGCAGCAGCCAGCCGCCGAAGCGGGCCAGGCCGGTTTCCATGGCGTCCAGGCGGTCGCGGTTGATCACCAGCAGCCGCACTAGCGCCACGAGGTCGTCGCAGCGCCACAGGCCGTCCATGTAGGCCTCGCCGGCGCCCACCGAGCCCTGCGCGGCGGCGGCGCGGTAGAAACCCGGGTCCAGCACGTCGATCCGGACCTCCAGTCCGCCGGGCCGTCCCAGTTCCACGGTGCCCAGGGCGTCGACCAGCAGGACCCGGCCGCCGTCCAGGCCATCGAGCGTGGCCAGCAGGCGCTGGCGCAGCAGGCGGTCGAGCGCGCCGTAGCGGGCGGCGCCTTGTTCCGGGGTGGCCAGGCTGTCGGCGGTTGAACTCATCAGGGACTCCGGGGCTGGGTGTCGGGGTGCGGATGGAAGGGCGTGCGCTTGAACCACAGGCGCGCGGCCTGCCAGTAGATCGCCGCGCCCACCTTCGCGGTAAGCAAGGGATACCGCGCCAGGCATGAAGCCAGCGTGTTCCCGTCGAGGGGCCGGCGTTCGAGCACCAGGGTGGCGTCGAACTCCCGTTCGTCGCCGCGCAGCACGTCCATGTGCACCCGCAGGGATTCCCCCGGTGCCTGCAGGACCCAGCGATAGTTGCGCTGCATCGGCATGAACGGCGAAACGTGGAAGGCCTTGTCGAAGTTCCAGTGCAGGGCGCCGCCGCGGTCCTGGGCGTCCGCGACGTCCAGCAGGTAGGCATGGCGCTGGTTCCAGGGCGTATTGGTGATCTCGGCCAGCACCCAGTCCAGGGTTTCGCCATCGTCGGCGAATCCGTAGTAGAAGCTCACCGGGTTCATCGTCTTGCCGAAATAGCGGGCGTGCGTGAGCAGCCTTATCGGCCCGGTCGGACGGATGCCGCGTGCCGACTGGACGTGGTCGCGCACGGCGGTGTCGATCGGCAGCGCCGGGTCGCCGAAATAGTCGCGCCGGCGCAGCTGGGCCAGGTTGGGCCGGTCGACCGACCACAGCCAGCGGCCGGCGAACACCTGGTCGAGTTCGGCCAGGTCCAGGTAGAGCTGGAACATCCGGTAGCGGAAGGCGTGACCGACCGGCGCGTGCCGGCGATGCCGGACCCAACCCTCGTAGATGGCGGAGTTCAGGGCCACGCCACGCCCAGCGCGCGCGCGACGTCGACGCCGCTGCGCAGTCCGTCCTCATGGAAGCCGAAACCCCAGTAGGCCCCGGCGAACCAGGTGCGGTTGCCGCCATTGATCTCGTCGCGCCGGGCCTGCGCCGCGACGCTGGCGTGGGTGTAGACCGGGTGGTGGTATTGCATGCGTGCCAGCACCTTGCCGGGATCGATGGACTGGCCGCGGCCGAGGGTGACCACGAAGGGTTCCGGGCTGTCGATCGACTGCAGGTGGTTCATGCAGTAGCTGACCGTGCAGGGCGCGCCGGGACGCGCCGGGACGTAGGCGTTCCATGCCGCCCAGGCCTTGCGCCGGCGCGGCAGCAGGCTCGCGTCCGTGTGCAGGATGGTTTCATTGGCCTGGTAGGGGATCGCGCCGAGCACCTCGCGTTCTGCCTGGCTCGGGTCGGCCAGCAGGGCCAGCGCCTGGTCGCTGTGGCAGGCCAGCACGACCTGGTCGAAACGCTCCGCGCCGCGGTCGGTCACCAGTTCAACGCCTTGCGAGTCCCGGCGCACCTGGCGCACGGGGCTCGACAGGCGCACCTGCACGTCCCAGGTCTTTTGCAGGGCCGCGATGTAGCTCGAGGAACCGCCGCAGACCACGCGCCACGCCGGCCGGTCCTGCACCTGCAGCATGTGGTGGTTGTCCATGAACCGCACCAGGTACTTCGCCGGGAAGTCGAGGATGGTTTCCGAGGGTGAGGACCATAGCGCCGACGCCATCGGCACGAGGTGGTCGCGGATGAACAGCTCGGAGTAGCCGCGTTCGCGCAGGTAGCTGCCCAGCGACGGGCCGGTGCCGGGATCGGCCAGAAGCGCCGGGGCGTCGCGGTAGAAACGGGTGATGTCGCGCACCATGCGCCAGAAGCGCGGCGAGACCAGGTTCCGACGCTGGCAGAACAGGCCGTCGAGGTCGGTGGCGTTGTACTCGAGCCCGTTGCCGGCGTCCTGCACGGAAAAGCTCATGGTCGTCGGCTGGCTGGGCACCGCCAGTTCGTCCAGCAGTTTCGTCAGCAGCGGATAATTGCCCGGGTTGAAGACGATGAAGCCGCTGTCGACGCTGTAGTTGCGGCCCCCCTGCTGCACCTGGTGCGTATGCGTGTGGCCGCCAAGCCGGGACTCGCGCTCGAACAGCACCACCTCGTGCTGCCGCGAAAGCAGCCAGGCGCTGCCCAGCCCGGCGATGCCGCTGCCCACCACCGCGATCTTCATGCCGTCTCCCGGCGCGTCCCGCGCAGGGCCGCGGGCACGGGGCGCAGGTCGCTGACCAGGCCGAGGGCGGCCATCGCGCGCAGGCCCAGGTAGGTCAGGTCCAGTTCCCACCAGGTGAACCCCTGGCGCGCCGAGCCGGGGAAATGGTGGTGGTTGTTGTGCCAGCCCTCGCCGAAGGTCAGCAGCGCCAGCAGGGCGTTGTTGCGGCTGTCGTCGCGGGTGGCGAATCGCCGGCTGCCCCAGCGGTGCGCCAGCGAGTTGATGGTGACGGTGACGTGGAACAGCACCACCGTCGAGACGAAGAATCCCCAAACCAGCAGCTGCGGTCCGTTCGTACCCAATCCGGGATGCGCGGTCTCCAGCCAGCTGCCGAGGCCGAACAGGGCGCCGGCCAACAGCACCGGCACGAGGATGTCGAAGCGGTCGAGCAGGCGCAGTTCCGGGAAACGCGCCAGGTCGCGCACGGCGTCGAGGTCGGTGCGGAACGAACGCCGGTTCAGGAACCAGCCCATGTGGCTGTGCAGGAAACCGTGCCGCGGCGAGTGCACGTCCTGTTCGGTGTCCGCGTGGCGGTGGTGGTGGCGGTGATGGGCCGCCCACCACAGCGGCCCACGCTGCACCGAGGCGGCGCCGAGCACGGCGAAGGCGAATTGGACCGGGCGCGAGGTCCGGAAGGCCTTGTGCGAAAAGTAGCGGTGGTAGAAACCGGTGATCGCAAACATGCGCAGCGCATACAGGGCCAGCGCCGTCCACAGCGCGAACCAGGAGAACCCGACCCAGAACACGCCCAGGCACGCCAGATGCAGGCCCACGAAGGGCAGCACCCGCAGCCAGTCGATGCGATCGGGGTCGCGGCCGTCGTCGGCCGGCGCGGCGCCGGTGTCGAACCACAGGGAGATGGCGCGCAAGGCACGGCGCCAGACAGGGGCACGGGTGGAGTGGGAAGCGGTATCGGGCATGGGCGAATGGTCATCTTCACGCGGTGATGGGCCGGTGAACCGGCGCGCCGGGCTGGCGCACCGGCAAGTGCCTGCGCCATGCTTCACCCATGCCCGGACCCACTCCCAAGGCCCGTTCGAACGCGCCGCGCCACGGCGTGGCACGCGTGCTGTCCAAGCTGGGTCTGTGTTCGCGGACCGAAGCCGCGCGTTGGGTTTGTGCCGGGCGCGTGACGGTGAACGGCCGCCTGGTCCGCGACCCGGAGTTCCCGGTGGTGCAGGGACGCGATGCGCTGGCGCTCGACGGTGCGCCCATCCAGGCTGCCGGACGCGTGGTGATCGCGCTCAACAAGCCGCGCGGCCTGGTGACCACGGCCAGCGACGAGCGTGGCCGAGGCACCGTGTATCGCTGCCTGGAAGCCAGCGGCTTGCCCTGGCTGGCACCGGTGGGTCGCCTGGACCAGGCCAGCGAGGGCCTGCTGCTGATGGCCAACGACCCCGAATGGGCCGCCGCCGTCACCGACCCGGCCACCGGACCGGACAAGACCTACCACGTGCAGGTGGACGCGGTGCCCGACGCGGCCCTGCTGTCGGCCCTGGAGGCGGGCGTGGAGAACGCGGGCGAACGCCTGTCGGCCAAGTCAGCCACCCTGCTGCGCAGCGGCGGCAAGACGGCATGGCTGGAAGTCGTGCTCGACGAAGGCAGGAACCGGCAGATCCGCCGCTTGCTGGCGGCCCATGGGCTGGAGACCCGGCGCCTGGTGCGGGTCGCCATCGGGCCGGTCACGCTGGGCGATCTCGCCAAGGGCGCTTGGCGGCGGCTGTCGGAAGACGAGATGGGGGCGCTGGCGGCGACTGGCCGGCTCTGAGTCCGGGCCAGACCCGCGTCAGCCCTTGATCACGCCCAGCTCGCGGCCGACCTTGGTGAAGGCGGCGATGGCCTGGTCGAGGTGTTCGCGGGTGTGCGCGGCGCTCATCTGCGTGCGGATGCGGGCCTGGCCCTTGGGCACGACCGGGAAGAAGAAGCCGATCACGTAGATGCCTTCCTCGAGCAGGCGCGCGGCGAACTGCTGCGCCAGCGGCGCCTCGTACAGCATCACCGGCACGATCGGGTGTTCGCCGGGCTTGAGGTCGAAGCCGGCGGCGGTCATGCGCTCGCGGAAGTAGGCGGTGTTTTCCTTCAGCCGCCGGCGCAGGTCGCCGGACGCCGCGAGCATGTCGAAGACCTTGGTGCCCGCGGCCACCACGTGCGGCGGCAGCGAGTTCGAGAACAGGTAGGGCCGCGAGCGCTGGCGCAGCATCTCGATCACCTCGGCACGGCCGGTCGTGAAACCGCCCAGCGCGCCGCCCAGGGCCTTGCCCAGGGTGCCGGTGATGATGTCGATCTTGTCCAGCACGCCCTTGACCTCGGCGCTGCCGCGGCCGGTCTCGCCCAGGAAGCCGGTGGCATGGCATTCGTCGATGTGCACCAGGGCGCCGTACTTTTCCGCCAGCGCGGTGATCTGGTCCAGCGGCGCGATGAAGCCGTCCATCGAGAACACGCCGTCGGTGGTGATCAGGATCGTGCGCGCGCCGTCGGCCTTCGCTTGCTGCAGCTGCTTTTCCAGGTCGGCCATGTCGCAGTTGGCGTAGCGGTAGCGCCTGGCCTTGCACAGGCGCACGCCGTCGATGATCGAGGCGTGGTTGAGCGCGTCGGAGATGATCGCGTCCTCTTCGCCCAGCAGCGGCTCGAACAGGCCGCCGTTGGCGTCGAAGCAGGCGGCGTAGAGGATGGTGTCCTGCTTGCCGAAGAAGCCGGCGATCTTCGCCTCCAGTTCCTTGTGCAGGTCCTGGGTGCCGCAGATGAAGCGCACCGAGGCCATGCCGAAGCCGTGGCTGTCGAGGGCGTCCTTGGCGGCCTGGATCACCTCGGGGTTGTCGGCCAGGCCCAGGTAGTTGTTGGCGCAGAAGTTGAGCACGTGCGAGCCGTCCGCCAGGTTGATCCGGGCCGACTGCGGG
>CAXAYM010000155.1:0-5564 GCA_963973175.1 uncultured Arenimonas sp. | reverse complement strand
GGAATCCCTGGCGCTGGTGGACGAACTGGCCGCGCGCGGCCTCGCCTACCTCAGCCTGATCGCCGCACCGGGCGCCGTGCCGGACGACGTGGTGGATGAAACCCGCCGCCGCTTCTCCGGCACGCTGATCCTGGCCGGCGACTACGACGCCACGCGCGCCGAAAGCGACCTGGCCGCGGGTCGCGCCGACCTGATCGCCTTCGGCCGCCCCTTCATCGCCAACCCGGACCTGCCGGCGCGACTGGCGGCGAAGGCCCCGCTGGCCGAGATGCAGGCGGACAAGCTCTACACCCCGGGCCCGGAAGGCTATGCCGACTACCCGGCGCTGTCGGAATCCGCCGCCGCCTGAGTGCGGGCAGGACTTCCGGCGGTGTCTCCATTCATCCGGGGCGTGTGAGAATCGCGTCCCTCATGAACACCCTCCTGCGACGGCTGCCCTGGCTGCTGCTCGCCAGCCTCGTGCTGGCGGGCTGCAGCGGCGCGCCCACGCGCCCCGACCTGGCGCGCCTGTACGAAGCAGACACCCGCAACCAGGCGCAGCCGCCGGTCATCCTGATCCATGGCCTGATGGGCTCGACCCTTGTCGAGCGCGACACCGGCAAGGAGTACTGGCCGGGCGGCCTGGGCACGCTGGCGTTCAGCGACTACCGCGAGCTGGCGCGCGTGCGCGACGTCGAACAGCGCGGCGGTGGCCTGGTGCCCGGCGACCTGTTCTACGGCGTGGCGCGGACCGACTACTACGAAGCCCTGCTCAAGGCGCTGGAAGACGTCGGCCGTTTCCGTCGCGCCGAGCCCGGCCAGCCGGTGCGCGGCGACGACGACCGCCGGCGCTATTACCTGCTGCTGTACGACTGGCGCAAGGAGAACATCCACGCCGTGCGCCAGCTGCACGAGATGATCGAACAGATCCGCCGCGACTACGGGGATCCCGACCTGCCGGTGGACGTGCTGGCGCACAGCAATGGCGGCCTCATCGCCAGCTATTACCTGCGCTACGGCCCGCAGGACATCCTCGACCGCAACGAGTTCACGCCGTGGGAGGAAGGCGCCCATCGCATTCGCCGCATGGTGCTGCTGGGGACGCCCAACCTCGGCTCGGTGGTCAGCCTCGAGCGCCTGCAGCAGGGCGTCAAGATCGCCTTCCGCACCGTCCCGGTCGAAGTGCTGGCGACCTTCGCCACGCCCTTCGAAACCCTGCCCCACCCCGATGCCAAGGTCATCTATGCCCCCGACGGCACGCTGGTGGACCTGGACATCTACAGCGTGGACACCTGGCGTCGCCATCGCTGGGGCGTGTTCGCGCCCGAGGTCGAACAGCGCGTCATCGCCGCCGCCTATGGCCCTGAAACCGGCGCGCTGCAGCTGGCGGCCCTGCATGCCACCTTCGCCCGCCACCTCGAGCGTGCGCGCAAGCTGCACCTGGCGCTGGGCGAGCCCATCCACAGCCACGGCGTGGAAGTCGCGGTGTTCGGCGGCGACTGCACGCTGACCCCGGGCCGTGCCGTGCTGGACGAAAAGGACGGCATGCGCCGCCTGGTCGTGCGGCCGGAGGAAGTCCAGGCCAAGGTCGAGGGCGTGGACTACGAGCGCCTGATGCTGCTGCCCGGCGACGGCCTGGTCACCCGCGACTCCCAGCTCGGGCGTGGCCGGGTGGAGGGGGTGGGCGCGGCCTACGACAGCTTCCCCTTCGCCCAGAGTTTTTTCCTGTGCGAGCGCCATGACCAGCTGTCCGTGAACCCCTACTTCCAGAACAACCTGCTGCACTTCCTGCTCTCGCGTTGACGCCCGCCGGGCCCCGGGCCGGCTTAGAATGGCGCCATGAAGGACCTGCGCGCCCTGCTGATCGACTGCCGCATCGAGCTGCGAAAGCTCGCCCGCGACTTCCAGAAGAGCGAGCTGTGCGAACGCCTGGACCTGGCCATCCAGCAGGCGGCCAACGCCAGCCTGTCGCCGCCGCCGGAACCGGCCACGCAGGCCAGCGACGCCCCCGCCACCGAGAAGACGCAGACCGTCAGCCAGGTCGCCCTGGCCTGGCAGACCGCCGCGCGTGACCTGAAGTTTTCCGATCCCGCCATCCATGCGCGCCTGGGCGAGAAGGTAATGCGCCTGCTGGGTGCGAAAACCCTGTCCGACCCGGCCAGCGAAATCATCCAGCTCGAGGGCATGGTCAAGGCCGCCGAGGCGCGCATCGCCCAGCTTGAAAAGGCCTACAAGGCGTTGGAGACGGAGCGTGATGCCCTGCTGGGTGCCCTGGCCGATGCCGCCCCGGCGCTCAGGGACGGCGGCGACCGCCTCGCGGTGGGCCTGGCGCGGGTGAGCTGGCTCAAGACCGAGGCCGGCAAGTCCGCCAGTGCGCCGGCGCCCGGCAAGCGCGCCCCGGAACCCCAGGACACCGTGCCCACGCCCGAGCTGCTTCAGGCGGCCGCCGCCGGCGCCGCCAGCTTCAGCAAGGAGCAGCGCGAGTGGTGCGTGGGCGAGGCCATGGTGGTCACCGGCTTCCAGTTCACGCCGGTGGAGCTGATCGAAAAGGGGGACGCGGCGATGGCCCGGCTGATCCTCGACGCCCGCAAGGGCGGTTGAAGCCCGCGGCGTCAGGCGCCGGCTTCGAAGGACTTGTCGCCCAGCAGCACGCGGCCGTCGTGGTCGCGCACCACCAGTTCGACCTCGATGCCCTGGCGCACGCTCTGGGTCACCACGCAGAATTCTTCGAACTGTCCGAGGATGCGCTCGAGGTGCTTGAGTTCGCCCGGGCCCTCGGACAGCGTCAGTTCGGCCACGGCCTTGGGAATGCGCCAGCGGCCGTTCTCGTTGCGGGCCATTTCGCCGGTGATGGTGGCGCTGATCGGTCCCGGCTGGTTGCCGAACTTGGACAGCGCGAACGTGAGGCTGGCGGCCAGGCAGTTGGCGATCGCGGCCATCAGCAGGCGCGAGGGGTTCGGCCCCTTGCCTTCGCCCAGCGGCGCGGGCTCGTCGGTGGCCAGGTCGGCGATGCCCTCACCGAACTCCACGGTGAACGCATACCCGGACTGCTGGCGGAGAAACACCTGAATGGTCTTGGTTTCCATGACGGTCTCCGAGGGGGAGACCTAGGATACGGCCGGCCGTGGTCGCGTAGCATGGCCCCAGCCTGAAGAGGAGTGCGCGATGTTGCGGTGGGTGATGGTCTGCCTGGTGTGCCTGGGCCTGTCCCAGCCAGCGATCGCCGTGCCCGCGGCGGGCTCGCCGCTGCGCCTGCTGCCGGGCGAATACCTGTGGACACCGGAACTGGCACCGGTGGGTCCGGTGCTGGTGCTGGTCAGCCTGCCGGAGCAGCGCGCCTACGTATATCGCAACGGCGTGCGCATCGGCGTCACCACGGCCAGCACCGGCAAGCCCGGTTACGAAACGCCCACCGGCGTGTTCACCGTGCTGCAGAAGAAGCGCGAGCACTACTCGAACCTTTACGACGACGCGCCGATGCCGTTCATGCAGCGCCTGACCTGGGACGGCATCGCGCTGCATGCCGGACGGAACCCGGGTTATCCGGCCTCGCATGGCTGCGTGCGGCTGCCTGAAGCCTTCGCCGAAAAGCTCTACGACGTCACCACCCGCGGCATGACCGTGGTGATCACCGACGATCCGGCCCGGGTGCCGATGCTTGCCGATCCGAGCCTCTTCCCCGCCACGCCGGTGCCGCCCGGGAGCCGGACCCGCGTCGCCGACCTGGCGCTGCCCGTGCCGGCGGATGCCGGGTTCAGCTGGCAGCCCGGCCAAGCGCCGCCCGGCCAGGTGACCGTCGTGCTGAGCCTGGCCGACCGGGAAATGGTGGTGATGCGCGAGGGCATCGAGATCGGCCGGGCCCCGGTGCGCCTGACCGGCACGGTGCCCGGCGGTACCCGCGCCTACCTGCTGCTGGACGGTCTGCAGCCGGAGGCGGTGTCGTCCTTGCCCGACCGGCCCCGCCGGCGCTGGCTGCGGGTGCTCGGCGATGGCGCCGATGATCCGGCCGGCGTCCTGGGCCCGGCCGGCCTGGAGGCCGATCCCGGCTTTCTCGCGCGGGTCTATGACGCCCTGGTCCCGGGGGCTACGCTGGTGGTGACCGACGAAGCCCTGCGCCCGGCCCCGCCGCTGACCGTGATCCAGGCCGGGGATGAAATCCCGTCTTCCCGCCCCCATCTGGAAGGGCAATGACCGTGGAGACCGCCCGATGGCCTTCCTGAGAATCCTGTCCTGCGTCGCCTTGATCGCTGCCGGGCCGGCGCTGGCCAACACCACGTTGCTGGAGAAGCTGCAGGCCCAGGCTCCCGACGCCGACGCCCGGGTGCTGGCGCTGGCGCTCCAGGCGCGAGAATGCGCCCTGGCCAGCGTTCCGTCCGCGCGCCGGCTGGCGGTGATTGATTACTCCCGACCCTCGACCGAGCCGCGGCTGTGGGTGTTCGACCTGGAACAGGCCCGGCTGCTGTTCGCCGAACACGTGGCGCACGGCCAGGGCAGCGGCGGCAACCTTGCCACGGCCTTCTCCAATCGCGAAGGCAGCCACCAGTCGAGCCTGGGCCTGTTCCGGACCGGCGAGACCTACCACGGTGGCAATGGTTATTCGATGCGCATGGACGGCCTGGAGCCGGGCGTGAACGATGCCGCGCGCGAGCGGCTGATCGTGATGCACGGCGCACCCTACGTAAATCCGCTGGCCGCGGCGGTGCAGGGCCGGCTCGGCCGCAGCTACGGCTGCCCGGCCGTGCGCCCGGAAGTGGCCCGCGGCGTCATCGACACCCTCAAGCAGGGCCAGCTGGTGTTCGCGTATTACCCGGACCCGGAATGGCTGCAGGGTTCGCGCTTCCTTGGCTGCGAAAGCACGGCGCGGGCGGAGGGGAAAGCCGGGGCCAGCCAGGGCTGACCCCGGGACCGGCTCAGAAGCGGTAGTCCAGCACGAGGCGGAAGGTGTCGAAGTCGATGTCCTGGCGTACCGACTCCAGGTAGGCGGGCGAGGTGAAGGTGCTGCCCGGCAGGTAGTCGGTGTCGTAGCGCAGGTCGTCGAGATCGGTCATCAGGTATTCGCCGCGCACCGACCACTGGTTGCCGAAGTCGTAGGCGTAACCCAGGCCCCACTCGACGCCGTCCACGGTGTCGTCGTGACGGCCCAGCTTGAGGTAGCCGCCGTTGCTGGCCACCGATGCGGTGGCGCTGGCGTCCACCTGCGCCCAGCCGACGCTGGCGAAGAACAGGTGGGGGCCGCTGGCGTAGCCGAAGCGTGCGCGCAGGGACCACTTGTCGTCGAGATCGATGCTGTTGCCGTAGTCGTAGCTCAGCGTCGGCACCGAGGGTGTCGGCACCGGTCCGGTCGCGCGGCTGTCGTTGATGTCGAGCGAGGCGTAGTCGAGTTCGGCGCCCAGCACGAAACCGCTGGCGAACTGGTGGTCGTAGCCGAACAGCAGGCCGAAGACGCTGCCGTCGGGCTCCAGGTCCGTGGACCAGCCGGCGCGGACGTCGTCGCGCAGGGCCTGGCTTTCGCTCGCCCAGGCGCCATCCAGGCTGATGTCGGCGCGGGAGTCGCCGCTGGCGTGGCCGGCGTGGCCGCCGACGTG
>CAXAYM010000154.1:0-5565 GCA_963973175.1 uncultured Arenimonas sp. | reverse complement strand
AAAGCTAAAGGCAAGAGCGCGGTGTGCGCGAAGTTGACGGGAGTTTCCTTACGGAACAGTTAGGCGGGAATGTAGCAAAGGACGCCGCGAACTGCCCGATGCGACGAGCCCCAAGGCGGACGGGCCGAAAGTGACGCCTGCTTGGGCGCCGCCCGACGCCACCACAGGGCGGCCGAAGCCCTGACCAGAACGGCCTGTGCCCAGCTTGCCGCGCACAGAACCCGGACCCACCCGATGCCGGCCGACGAAGCCCCGAGCGCCCCAACGCGTTGAGGCAAGGACAGTCGGTGGCCCGACACGCAGGGAGCGCGCCACGAAGCAGAAGTAGCCGAAGGCCAGGAACACTCAGGTCGCAGCGAAGCCACGGGTAGAACCAACCCGCCTAACACCAATTAGACCTCAATAGCGAGGCGATGCACCGATGCTCCCGCTGGTGTGGCCGGCCGTCAAGCTCTCTCCGCCAGGTCCGAAAAGGTGCTTGGCTGGACCGAGTCACAGGGCGATAAGTGGCTATCCGGCTTTATGCCTGTCGAATGATCGATAAGACCGAGCCGGAGCGAATCCGACGCATAAGACCTGAGACTTTTTCTCGGCCTGGCGGCGCCCGGCAGCGGCTCGGGCGCGAAACGGCCCTAGGCAGTCGAGGACAGCTTGAGACCCGCGATTCCTGCCACCACCAGCAGGATGCTGACGATCCGCAGCGTGGACACCGGTTCCTTGAACAGCATCATGCCGGCGATCGCCGCGCCGACCGCGCCGATGCCTACCCAGATGCCGTATGCGGTACCCAGCGGGATCTCCCGCATCGCCAGGCTCAGCAGCCAGAAGCTCCCAGCCATGGCAAGGACGGTGAGCACGCTGGGCACGGGCTTGGTGAAGCCTTCGGTGTATTTGAGGCCAACGGCCCAGCCCACTTCCAGCAGGCCCGCCAGGGCGAGATAGACCCAGTTCATGTGCGCGCTCCTACCCGTCCAGGGTTTCTCAGGATTCCTGATACAGCGTGTGCCACCGCTGCCCATTTCCTTCCCCGCGTGATGGTCAGGCGCGAAGCGCGGCCTGGAGCGTCTCGACGGAGGCTTTCCAGGCATCGAACTCCTGGCTCTCTTCCCACAGCTCCCTGAGCTCGGAGTCGGGGCCCAGGATCCGGGACAGTGCCTGGTCCGCGAGGCGGAGAAGTTCGGACGAGGGCTTGGCGTCCACCGTGGCGAGCCACGCATCCACGTCCTCGGTATAGGTGTCGTGCTGCGTTCCGCGCCCGAGCGACCTGGCCAATACTTCCGCGGCCGCAACCGCTTCGGTGGCGGGGGAAACCTCCAGATACCCGGCGCCATTGTCGAGCACGGACTGGATGGTCCTTGCGGTGTGGGAGAAGTCGCGCTGGCCTTCAAGTTCATAAGCCCAGTCGCAGGCGGTATCGTTGCCGAACGGTTCGTGGGACCAAGCGCCCATGGTTTGATCTCCCTGGATGAAGTGCTTCAGGACAAGGGCGCCGCTCGCGAAAGCCGCCCCTGCGATGGAGGCCCGGAAGTGCGGGACCTCTGGTCTCCCGGGTCTCAGGGTGTGCCGGAGGTCGGCATGTCAAAAAAGCTGACGATGCGGACGAGCCGCCCCGAGGAGTCGAGTTCACCGAAGTCCATCCCCTCCATCAGCGTCGATCCGTCCGGCCGGGCCATGGTCCAGGTGTAGCCGACAAAGCCATGATGTGCGCCCTCCGGGGGGCGGTCAGTCTTCCGGCCAGCCGGCGTCGTTGCTGAAGGTTTCGTAGCTCACGCTCGTGTCGAAGAACTCGGGTTCCTCGCCTGTCTTCTGCTCGTGCGCCAGGGCGGCCACGTTGAGCAGTCCTTCGAAGTCGAGGTCCCTGGGGAACGCGGCGGGATCGGCGAGCACCTTTTCGTATACCGCGCGGCCGTTGGCCACCACGCAACAGCGGGCGTAAAGAAACGTATCCACCGAAAAGTACGCGTCGCCGTCGGTGTAGGCGTCCTCGCCGATCTCGCGGGCATGCGCCCGGGTGTCGAGGGCATGCAGCTTGCGGGCCAGGGCTTCTTCGAAGCCGGCGATGGTTTCCAACGGCATCGTCGCCAGCGCGGCCACGGCCGGTTCGATCACCGCGTCGTCGTCTCCGGTCTCGTCCCAGTCCAGCAGCCCGATGATGCGCCAGAAGGCCTCGTCATCCATCGGCGGCACGATGTTCGCCTGCGGGGCAGGAGGTTCGCGTTCCATGCTGTTCACGGCAGGGGTCCGAGGCGGGAAAGCAAGGATCGCCTGTTGCGGATCGCGCTGACAAGGGCGTCAAGACCCAGGCCGGCAAGCAGCAGTGCAGCCACCACCGGTCCGGTCGAACGGTCCGAGTACACGCCGATCGCGGCGGCCATGGCCACCAGAAAAACCCCGAAGACTCCGGAAACCCAGCGATGCGCCATGGTTGTCTCCTGGGCTCAGCCCGGGTCCTTCTTGACGAATAGCGTGCTCACGCGCCCACTTCCACCCGGTCGACCTTGGTGAAGCCACGCGGCAGCAGATTGCCGCGGCTGGCGCGGCTGCCTTCGTAGGCCTGCAGCTTCTGCTTGCCACTGTAGATGGTCAGTTCGCCGCCCTGGGGCACGCTTGCGATGGCGGTCACCTTCTCCTGGCCGGCCTTGAGCTTCGCCGGCGGGATCTGGATCAGTTTATTGCCCTTGCCCTTGTCGAGTTCCGGCAGTTCGCTGAGCGGGAAGGCGAGCAGGTGGCCGGCGCTGGTGATCGATACCACCCAGTCCGAGGCCGCATCGGCAACCGGTGCGGGCGCCAATACGTCGGCATCACCCACGTTAAGCAGTGCCTTGCCCGCCTTGTTGCGGCCGGTGAAGTTCTCGAAGCGGGTGACGAATCCATAGCCGTGCGACGAGGCCAGCACATAGCGCGCGTCGTTGTCGCCGGCCGCCAGCGCCACGAAACCGGCGCCCGCCGGCGGGCTGAAGCGGCCGCTCAGCGGTTCGCCATTGCCGCGCGCGCTCGGCAGGGTGTGCGCCACCGTCGAATAGCTGCGCCCGGTGGAATCGAGGAACGCCACCTGCAGGTTGCTGCGCCCGCGCACGGCCTGCAGCAGGCCGTCGCCTTCACGGTAGCTCAGCGCAGCAGCATCGACGTCGTGGCCCTTGGCGGCGCGGATCCAGCCCTTCTTCGACAGCACGATGGTGACCGGCTCGCTCGGCACGAGCTCGGTTTCGCTGATCGCCTGCGCGGCCTCGCGCTCGACCAGCGGCGAACGGCGCTCGTCGCCAAACTTCTTCGCGTCCGCCAGCAGCTCGTCCTTCACCTGTTTCTTGAGCTTGGCTTTGCTGCCCAGCGTGGCGATGATCTTCTCGCGCTCCTTGGCCAGTTCGTCCTGCTCGCCGCGGATCTTCATCTCCTCCAGGCGGGCGAGCTGCTTGAGCTTGGTCTCGAGGATGTACTCGGCCTGGTCTTCGCTCAGGCCGAAACGCGCCATCAGCACCGGCTTGGGCTCGTCCTCGCTGCGGATGATCCGGATCACCTCGTCGAGGTTGAGGAAGGCCACCAGCAGGCCTTCGAGCAGGTGCAGGCGGCGTTCGACCTTGTCGAGGCGGTGCTTGAGGCGCCTGGCCACGGTGTCGGTGCGGAACAGCAGCCACTCGGCCAGGAAGTCGCGCAGGTTCTTCACCTGCGGCCGGCCATCGAGGCCGATGATGTTGAAGTTCACCCGGAAGCTCTTCTCGAGGTCCGTGGTGGCGAACAGGTGGCCCATCAGGCCTTCAAAGTCGACGCGGTTGCTGCGCGGCACCAGCACCAGGCGCACCGGGTTCTCGTGGTCGGACTCGTCACGCAGGTCTTCGAGCCAGGGCAGCTTCTTGGCGCGCATCTGCTGCGCCACCTGCTCCATGATCTTCGAGGGCGACACCTGGAAGGGCAGGTGGGTGATGACGATGTTCGTGCCCTCGCGCGTCCACTTCGCACGGGCACGGACGCTGCCGTGGCCGGTTTCGTAGATTGCGCGCAGGTCGGCGGCCGGGGTGATGATTTCGGCGCCGGTGGGATAGTCCGGCCCGCGAACGTGTTCGCACAGGTCGCGCACCGTGGCGTCGGGATCGTCGAGCAGGCGCACGGCGGCGCTGACCACCTCGTTGAGGTTGTGCGGCGGGATGTCGGTGGCCATGCCCACGGCGATGCCGGTGGTGCCGTTGAGCAGCAGGTGCGGCAGGCGCGCCGGCATCCAGCTCGGTTCCTGCAGGGTGCCGTCGAAATTGGGCACCCAGTCCACCGTGCCCTGGCCCAGCTCGCCCAGCAGCACTTCGGCGATCGGGGTGAGCTTGGACTCGGTGTAACGCATGGCCGCGAACGACTTCGGGTCGTCGGTGGAGCCGAAGTTGCCCTGGCCTTCGATCAGCGGATACCGGTACGAGAACGGCTGCGCCATCAGCACCAGGGCTTCGTAGCAGGCGCTGTCGCCGTGGGGGTGGAACTTGCCGATCACGTCGCCGACCGTGCGCGCGCTTTTCTTGGGCTTGGCGGTCGCGCCCAGGCCCAGTTCGCTCATCGCGTAGATGATGCGCCGCTGCACCGGCTTGAGCCCGTCGCCCAGGAAGGGCAGGGCGCGGTCGAGCACCACATACATCGAATAGTCGAGGTAGGCGCGCTCGGCGTATTCGCGCAGCGGGATCTGTTCGAAGCCGTGGAAAGCGGGGCGGGCAGGCTCGGTCATGCTTTGCTCAGGTGGGAATTGGAACGATGCGGGCATTCTACCGGGCCAGGCAGGTCGGGTCCGCTACTGGTTCACAAGGAGCAAGGCCATGAGTTGGGTCGGAATCATCCTGGTCATCCTGGGCGTCGTGCTGCTGATCAAGTTCACCGCCTTCGCACTGCGGCTGGTCTTCATCGCCATCATCATCGTGGGCCTTTACTTGTTCCTGGGCCCGCTGTTGGGCTTCGGCTAGCCAGGAGGCTCAGTCCGCCAGGGCATCGCCCCATTGCCTGGCGCGGCGCGAGCCGGAATCGTCCGGCGTGGCCTGCGCCGGGTCGTCGCCCACCACGCGGTTGCGACCGGCGCGTTTGGCGCGGTACAGCGCCAGATCGGCGCGATGGAACAGGTCGCCGGCATCGTAGCCACGGCCCAGGTCGGCTACCGCCACGCCAACGCTGAGGCTCAGGCCGTCCATCGGTGGCTGGGCGTCGGGTGCCCGCCAGACCAGGTCGAAGCGCAGCTGTTCGGCCAGGGCTTCGGCGGCGGCCTGGTCCAGGCCCTCGCAGGCCACCAGGAATTCGTCGCCGCCGAAGCGTCCCAACAGATCGACGCTGCGAAGTTTGCCGCGGGCGATGCCGGTGACCAGCCGCAGGGCCTCGTCGCCGGCAAGGTGGCCGAGGCGGTCATTGACCGCCTTGAAGTTGTCCAGGTCGAACACCAGCAGGGCCACGCTGCGCCCATGGTTTTCCGCGTGAGAGAGCAGGGTGGCCAGTTCCGTCGCGAAGGCCTGCCGGGTCAGGGCGCCGGTCAGGGGATCCACGGACACGCGTTCGCGCAGGGCGGAGTGCTCATTCTCCAGTGCGCGCTGCCGGTCGCTCATCTGCTGC
>CAXAYM010000153.1:0-5570 GCA_963973175.1 uncultured Arenimonas sp. | reverse complement strand
TCGGCCCGCTGGCGGCCGGCGCGGCGGCCTCGGCGGTCGAACGCCTGCGCGCCCTGGGCCTGCCCAGCCCGCGTGTGTTCATTGAATAGGGGCTAGCATCATCGCCTTGCCATCGGTCCGCGGCCTGCGCGGATCCTGAATAACTGGAGTTTTTGCCGGATGTCCGTTTCCCGTTTCCTGTCCTTCCTGCTGGCGGCGATGCTCGCCGGCGGCGCTTTCGCCCAGGCCCCCGCCCCGATGCCGGTGCCCGAGAAGCCCGAGGTGGCGCCACCGCCGACGCCGGCCGCCCCCGTGCCCGAAGGCGCGAAGGCCTGGATCCTGATGGACCACACCAGCGGCCAGGTGCTGGCCGGCGAGAACATCGACGAACCGCTCAATCCGGCCTCGATCACCAAGGTGATGACGTCCTACGTCGTCGCCGCCGAAGTGGCCGCGGGCCGCGCCTCGCTCGAGGACATGGTCAAGATCAGCGAGAACGCCTGGCGCCAGGGCGGCGCCGGCACCGACGGCAGCTACAGTGCGCTCGAGGTCAATACCGAGGTCAAGCTCGACGACGTGCTGCACGGTCTGGTGATCCAGTCGGGCAACGACGCCGCGATCGCGCTGGCCGAACACCTGGCCGGCACCGAGGCGGCCTTCGTCGACATGATGAATGCCTACGCCGTCAAGCTGGGCATGACCGGTTCGCACTTCGAGAATGCCCACGGGCTGACCGCCGAGGGCCACCTGATGACCGCGCGCGACATCGCGATCCTGTCGCGGGCGCTGATCAGCCATTTCCCGGATCACTACGCGCTCTACAAGATCAAGGAATTCACCTACAACGGCATCCAGCAGTACAACCGCAACGGCCTGCTGTGGAAGGACGACAGCGTCGATGGCCTCAAGACCGGCCACACCGCGGCCGCCGGTTATTGCCTGGCCGCCTCGGCCAAGCGCGGCGACCAGCGCCTGGTCTCGGTGGTGCTTGGCATCGACACCAACAGCCGCAACGAGGGTTTCCGCCTGCGTGAGCAGGGCAACCTGGCGCTGCTGAACTGGGGCTTCCGCCATTTCGAAACGCACAGTGTTTATGGCGCCGGCGAACAGGTGGCCGAACACCCCCTCTGGCGCGGCGCCGCCGACACCGTGTCGCTGGGCGTCAGCGAGCCGCTGCTGGTGACCGTTCCCCGCGGCCGCTACGGCGAGCTCAAGCCCAGCATGGACGTGCCCAGGCAGCTCACCGCCCCGGTCGCCAAGGGCCAGGCCATCGGTACGTTGCGCCTGAGCCTGGACGGCGAAGTCGTCGCCGAACGGCCCCTGGTCGCGCTGGCCGGCGTCGAAGAAGGCGGCTTCTTCAAGCGCATGAGCGACGATTTCTGGCTGTGGTGGGAAAGCGAGTGATCCAGGCGTAGGCCGCGCCCGGCACGCCGGGCATCCAGGGGGCAGGGGACATGCGCGAGAAGGCCGGGGACGAGATTGCACGGCAACGGCTTGCCCGCGAAGCCGCCGACACCCGGCAAAGGCTGGTGGCCGGCGGGTTGTTCTATGTACTGGGCTGGCTCGTGGTGTCCGCGCCGGGTGATGCTTTCGCCGAGCACACCGTTGTCTGGACGGCGATCACGCTGGGTTTCCTGGCGCTGGCCGGGTTGCGCTTCTGGCCCCGGGCCCCGGACGAAGACGAAGACATCGGGCGCCTGAAGGCCTGGATCGACCGCCAGTGGATCCTGGTCTTGCTGACCGCCGCGCTTTGGGGCGGCGTGCTGAGCTGGGTGCTGTTCGACCCGCACCTCGCCGGCGGTCGCAGCGCGGCGCTGCTGTGCACGATCGCCTTCGCCACCGCCTTCGCGCACAACTATGCGATGCGCCGCAACCGGGCGGTGCTCGGCGTTGCGCTGCTTTACCTGCCGGCGCCGCTTCTGCTGCCGCGCACGGACGAAAGCCTGGCGGTGGGTGCCACGGTCGCCATTTATTCGGTCTACCTGGGGATCGTGCTGCTGCGCAGCTGTCGTGAATACCAGCAGCAGCTGGATCTTTACGATGCCCTGCGCATGCAGCGCGACCAGTACGAGGCACTCAGCCGCATCGACCCGCTGACCGGCGTCGCCAACCGGCGGTCCTTCGGCGGTGCCCTGGCCCACCACGTGGGCGAGGCCAGGCGCAGCGGCCGGCCGCTGGCCCTGCTCGTGCTGGACCTTGACCACTTCAAGCGCGTCAACGACGAACATGGCCACGACGCCGGCGATGCCTGCCTGGTGCGCTTCGCCGAACGCATGCGCGAGATGCTCGGCGTGCCGGGGGCGCACCTGTCGAGGCTCGGCGGAGAGGAATTCGGGGTATTGCTGCCCGGCCACGATGCCGCGGCGGCCGGGGCCCTCGCCGAGCAAATGCGGGCGAGCCTCGAGCAGCGGCCGCTGCAGCTGCGCGAAGGCCCGCTGGCGCTGACCGTCAGCATCGGTGTCGCGGTGCTGCACCCGGAGGCGGGCGAGGGGGGCGACGAGCTCTACCGCGCGGCCGACCGCGCCATGTACCGGGCCAAGGGCGAGGGGCGAAACCGGGTCCGCGTGGATGGCGCCTGACCCTTGGGCAGGCGGCCCCGCGCCCCCATAATGCGGGCATGTCCATTCATTCCGACAACCCCGAGCACGGCTTCCAGTTCCCGGGCATCTTCGAGATCAGCGCGATGGGTTCGGCCGAGGCCGACCTGCACCTGGTCATGCCGATGGTGCTCGAAGCCCTGGGCCTGACCGTCTATCGCGACCGCCTGAGCATCAAGCCCTCGGCCAAGGGCAACTATGTCTCGGTCACCCTGGTCTTCGAGGCCCACAGCCGCGAGGATTACGACGCCGCCCACGGGGCGCTGCGCGAGCACCCGGCGGTGAAGTGGACGCTGTAGCCGCTGCCTGCGACGCCGCGCCGGCCGCCGCGCCTGCCGATCGGCCCTGGCTGGTGCGCGACCTGGGCCGCCAGGCCTACGAACCGGTCTGGCGCGCGATGCAGAAGCTCACCGACGCCCGGGGCCCCGATACGCCCGACGAGCTGTGGCTGGTCGAGCACGATCCGGTGTTCACCCTGGGCCAGGCGGGCAAACCCGAACACGTGCTGGCGCCCGGTGAGATCCCGGTGCTCCAGGTCGATCGCGGTGGCCAGGTGACCTACCACGGGCCTGGCCAGCTGGTCGCCTACCCACTGGTGGACCTGCGGCGGCTGGGCCTGGGCGTGCGCGAACTGGTCTGCCGCATCGAAGCGGCCGTGATCGACGTGCTCGCCGGATTCGGCGTGCGCCGTGACGGCGCCCCGGGTATCTACGTCGGAGGCCGCAAGGTGATGGCCCTGGGCCTGCGCGTGCGCCGCGGCTGCAGCTTCCACGGCCTGGCCTTCAACATCGCCATGGACCTGGAGCCGTTCAGGCGCATCAATCCCTGTGGTTACCAGGGGTTGGAAGTGACCTCGGTGCTAGAATTGGGCGGTCCCGGCGAGCTCGCCGCGATCAAGCCGCTGCTGGTCGAGGCCCTTTCCCGCCGGCTCGGCCTGCAGGCCCGGCCGGTGGCCGGCCTCCCCGATCTCACTCCCGCCTGAGGCGTCATGTCCGAGTCCATCAGCAAGTCCATTCCGCTGCAGGTCCTGGGGTCGCCCCTGGTGGAGGGCCAGAAGCAGCTGGGCGGCGACAAGATCGGCAAAAGTCCGGTCAAGTTCGACGAAACCGCGCCCATCCTTCGCAAGCCCAGCTGGATCCGCGTCCGCATTCCCTCCGGCAATGCGGTGCAGAAGCTCAAGAGCAAGCTGCGGGAAAACCGGCTGGTCACGGTCTGCGAGGAAGCCAGCTGCCCGAACATCCATGAATGTTTCAGCCACGGCACCGCCACGTTCATGATCCTGGGCGAGGTCTGCACCCGTCGCTGCAGCTTCTGCGACGTCGCCCACGGCCGGCCCAAGCCGCCGGACGCCAGCGAGCCGGCCAGCCTGGCGCGCACGATTGCCGACATGGGCCTGCGCTACGTGGTCATCACCTCGGTGGACCGCGACGACCTGCGCGACGGCGGCGCCCAGCATTTCGTCGACTGCATCCGCGAGGCGCGCGCGCTGTCGCCCTCGCTGAAGATCGAGATCCTCACGCCGGATTTCCGCGGCAAGGGCCGCATGGACCGCGCGCTGGATATCCTCGCCCAGTCGCCGCCGGACGTGTTCAACCACAACCTCGAGACGGTGCCCGACCTTTACCCCAACGTGCGCCCGGGCGCCGACTACGCCTGGTCGCTGGAGCTGCTCAAACGCTTCAAGGCGCAGCACCCGGAGGTGCCCACCAAGTCCGGCATCATGCTCGGCCTGGGCGAAACCTTCGAACAGGTGATGGCGACCCTGCGCGACCTGCGCGCGCACGATGTCGACATGATCACGATCGGCCAGTACCTGCAGCCCACGCCGCACCACCACCCGGTGATCCGCTACTGGACCCCCGAGGAGTTCAAGGCGCTCGAAGCCGCCGGCCAGGCCCTGGGCTTCACCCACGTGGCCTCCGGGCCGATGGTGCGCTCGTCCTACCACGCGGACCGAATGGCCGCTGAAGCCGGGTTCGTCGCCGACGCCGTCTGAACGCCGGGCGGGGTATGCTCGGAATCGTGCCCCAGCCAGCACTACTGGCACACGCCGCGGCTCCCTGCCGGGGCGCAAAGTGGGCCCCTGACGCACCGGACCTGAATCATGCTCAAGTACAAGCTCATCGCCCTTTCCGCCGCGCTGCCCCTGGCGCTGGCCCTTTCCGCCACCGGCAGCCCGGCGGCGGATGCGGGCACGGCGGTGGCCGCGCCGCCGGCGCTGGTGCCGAGCGCCGAACAGGCCGCCGCGGCGCGCATGGTCTACGGCATCCTGTCCGACAGCCGTTACGTCTACCGGTCCAAGCCGCTCGACGATGAACTGTCGGCGGACATCCACCGCCGCTACCTGGAATCGCTGGACAGCCAGAAGCTGTTCTTCACCCGCGCCGACATCCAGCGTTTCGAAGCCCAGCGCCTGCGCCACGACGACGCCATCAAGACCCAGCAGCTGCGGCCGGCCTTCGACATCTTCATGACCTACCAGCGCCGGGTCGCCGAGCGCGTGGCCTACGCCCGTTCGCTGCTCAAGCAGCCCTTCGATTTCTCGAAGGACGAAAGCTGGCTCTACGACCGCGAGCACGCCGAATGGGCCGCCAGCGGCAGCGAGCTCGACGACGCCTGGCGCAAGTACGTCAAGAACGACGCGCTGCGCCTGAAGCTCGCCGGCCGCAGCCAGGCCGAGATCCGCAAGACCCTGGACAAGCGCTACGCCGGCATGGCCGAACGCGTTGGCGAACTGCGGGCCGACGACGCCTTCGAAACCTTCATGAACGCCTATGCCGGCTCGATCGACCCGCATACGAGCTACATGTCGCCGCGCAACGCCGAGAACTTCAACATGGCGATGCGGCTTTCGCTCGAAGGCATCGGCGCGGTGCTGCAGCGGCAGGATGAGTTCGTGGTCGTGCGCACCGTCGTGCCCGGCGGGCCGGCGGCCAACTCCGGTCGCATCCAGGTCGGCGACCGCGTGATCGCCGTGGGCCAGGGCGATACCGG
>CAXAYM010000152.1:0-5585 GCA_963973175.1 uncultured Arenimonas sp. | reverse complement strand
GGCCGACACGGCCAGGGCGGCGGCGACACCAAGGATGCGCGTGAACTTCATGGGCTGCTCCGGAAAGCTGGTTTCAATGGGATGAGGGGCTTGCGCGACGGGCGCGCAGGAAGGCGCGGATTATCCCAGCCGGTGCCTGCGACGGTCAATTGAGCCCGGTCCCGGCCGCGTCCAAGGCTGGTCAGGAAGGCCTGCAGGGGCCATGCTTGGCGCCTTTCCCGCCCCGGCGACCCCTGATGTCCAACGCCCTGGCCCGCGCCAAATACATCAATTCCGTGCATTCACTGCGCCAGCTGCCGCCCGACGACGGCCGCGAGGTGGTGTTCGCCGGCCGTTCCAATGCCGGCAAATCCAGCGCGCTCAACGCCCTGACCAACCAGAAGGGCCTGGCCCGCGTGTCCAAGACGCCGGGCCGCACCCAGGCGCTGAATTATTTCGGGGTCGACCCGGGCCGCTACCTGGTGGACCTGCCCGGTTACGGCTACGCCAAGGTGCCCGAGGCGATGCGCGAGGCGTGGAAGGGCACGATCAACCGCTATTTCCAGGAACGCGCTTCGCTCAAGGGCCTGGTCGTGGTGATGGACATCCGCCACCCGCTGCGCGAATACGACCTGCAGATGCTCGACTACGCCTTCGAGCGCCAGCTGCCGGCGCACTGCCTGCTGACCAAGGCCGACAAGCTCGGCCGCGGCGAGCAGGGCAACATCCTGCTCAAGGTCCGCAAGGAGCTCGCCGGCCGCGCCACCGCCCAGGTCTTTTCCGCCGACGCCAAACTCGGCCTCGACGAGGCCCGCACCGTCGTCACCGGCTGGCTAGAGGTGTAGGAGCGCCTTCAGGCGCGAATCTTTTGACTTTGCCTTTGGCAAAGAAGAGATTCGCGCCTGAAGGCGCTCCTACAGGGCGTCGCGCAGTCTTGGGTCCATGCGGGCGCGCAGCCAGTCGACCAGGGCATTGATCACCACGATGGCGGCGCCGACGACCAGTACGACGCCCAGGACCAGGGTGTAGTCGCGGTTGAGCGCGCCCTGCACGAAATACCGCCCGATGCCCGGGATGCCGAACACCTGTTCGACCACCGCCGAACCGCTGACCACGTTGATCAGGGCCGGGCTCAGCCAGGCCACCACCGGCAGCAGTCCGGGCCGCAGCGCGTGCATGAAGAGCAGCCTGGCGCCGGAAATGCCGCGCCCGCGCGCCGCGCGCAGGTAGTCGGCGCCCAGCACGTCCAGCAGCGAGCCGCGGGTGAGCCGCGCGCAGTAGGCCAGGTTGGGCAGCGCCAGCGCGATCACCGGCAGCACCACGCTGCGCCAGCTGCCGTCCCAGCCGCCGGCCGGCAGCCACTGCAGGCTGACGGCAAACACCAGCACCAGCAGCGGCGCCACGACGAACTTCGGGATCGATAGCCCGAGCCCGGCGCCGAACATCAGGGCACGGTCGGTCCAGCTTCCCGAACGCAGCGCCGCCCACACGCCCAGCGGCACGCCCAGGCCCAGCGCCAGCAGCAGCGCCAGGCTGCCGTTGAGCACGGTGATCGGCATTGCGGCGGCCAACAGTTCGCTCACCCGGTAGTCGGGGTACTGGAACGAAGGCCCGAGATCGCCGCGCACGACATCAGCCACCCAGTAGAGGTATTGCATCGGCAGCGGCTGGTCGAGCCGGTACTGCGCGGCCAGCGCGGCCTCCACTTCCGGCGGCGCGGCCTTTTCGGCATCGAAGGGGCCGCCGGGCGCCGCGCGCAGCAGCACGAAACACAGGGTCGCCAGCAGCCACAGCGTCAGCAGCGCTTCGGCGCCGCGGCTGGCCCAGGCCTTCACGGCGGCGTCTCCAGCGACAGGAAGCGGCTGGGATGGTGGTCCAGAGGGTTGGCTTCGAAGCCCTTCACCTCGCGGCGGACCAGGTGCTTGGAGGTGTAGAAGTACAGCGGCAGCACCGCGTGGGCCGCGAGCAGGCGCGATTCGGCCTCGCGCAGCAGTTGCTGCCGTCGCGCCAGCGTGGGCGCGGCGTCGGCGGCGTCGAGCAGGGCGTCGAAGCGTGGGTCGGCGTAGCCGCTCCAGTTCGAGGCATCGCCGCTGCGGAAGATGCCCAGGAAGTTGCGCGGGTCGTCGATGTCGGCGATCCAGCCGCCGCGGAAGACCTGGGTGATCACGCGCTGCCGACGCGTGCCGACGAAAACCTTCCATTCCTCGTTGCGCAGCGTCACGCGCGCACCGAGCACCTCGCGCCACATCGCCGCCACCGCCAGCGCCAGCCGGCGGTGCGGCGTCGAGGTGTTGTAGCGCAGCTCCACTTGCAGCGGGTTCTCGCGCGAATAGCCGGCCTGCGCGTACAGCGCCCGCGCCCGCTGTTCGCGCCGGGCCTGGCTCCAGGCTGCGACGGCCGGCAGCGGCGGGTCGTAGTCCGCCACGCCCGGCGGCACCACGCCGAAGGCCGGGCTCTCGCCCAGGCCGGTCACGTGGCGGGTGAGGATGTCGCGGTCCACGGCCAGCGACAGGGCCTCGCGCAGCGCCGGATCGCCCTTGAACGGCGGCCGTTCGAGGTTGAAGCCCAGCCAGAAGCTGCCCAGGTAGGGGCTGATGCGCAGCTGGTCGCCGAAGCGTGCGCGCAGGTGCGCCAGCGGCTGCGGCGGCAGGGTTTCGGTGATGTGCAGGCCGCCGGCTTCGAAGCGGCGCAGCTCGCTGGCGGCGTCTTCGGTGACGTGGAAGCGAACCTGCGGGATGGGCGCTGGTTCCCGGAAGTGCGGGTTCCGCTTGAGCGTGACGTGGGCCTGCGGAAGCCAGTCCGCCAGGCGGTAGGCGCCGTTGGACACCAGGTTTCCCGGCCGCGTGTGGCGGGCGCCGTGTTCGGCCAGGGCCGGCAGGTAGACCGGATAGGCCACCGGCAGCGTCAGCAGGCGGGGCAGGTCGGCGCTGCGGCTGAGGCTGAAGACCAGGGTGTGCGCGTCCGGCGCGGCCACGCCCAGGGCCTCGGGAGGCTGCAGGCCGCGCTGCACGTCACCGGCATGGGTGATCGCGTCCAGATGACCGGCGAAGGGCGCCGCCGTGGCCGGGGCGAAGGCGCGACGCAGGCTGGCCAGCACCTGCGGGGCGTCCAGCGTCTTGCCGTTCGACCAGCGGGCGTCGGGGCGCAGGTGGAAGGTCCAGGTGCGGCCGTCGCCGGACACCGTCCAGCGTTCGGCCAGGCCCGGGATCAGCCGGCCTGCACCGTCTTCGGCCACCAGGCCTTCGAACAGGTCGCGCAGGATGTTGCCGCAGGCCACTTCCGGGCAGCGGTGCGGGTCGAGCGTGGACGGCTCGGGGCCGTTGCCGCGCTGCAGGGTCTGCGCCAGCGCGGCGCCGGAACAGAGCAGGGCCGCCAGCAGGACGCCGGGCACCGCGGCGCGGGTTACGATTCGCATCTTCGGATTGTAGGCCAGCGGCCGGCGGTCCCCACCCCCTGCAAGGAGTCCTCTTGTCCGGACCCAGCAACGCCAAGGACGACCCGATCACCGACCACCGCGTGCTGGTCGATTACCTCGCCACGGGCGGAAAACCCCCTGAAGCCTGGCGCATCGGCACCGAGCACGAGAAGTTCGGCTTCCGCCTCGACGACCTGCGCCCGCCCGCCTGGGACGGTGAGCGCGGCATCGAGGCCCTGCTGCGCGGGCTCACGCGCTTCGGCTGGGAGCCTTTCGAGGAACACGGCAAGCTGATCGCCCTGGCCAAGGACGGTGCCTCGGTGACCCTGGAGCCGGCCGGCCAGCTGGAGCTGTCGGGCGCGATGCTTGAGAACATCCACGACACCTGCTGCGAAACCCACACCCACCTGCGCGAGGTGAAGGCGGTCGGCGACGAGCTGGGCCTGGGCTTCCTGGGCATGGGGTTCCAGCCCAAGTGGCGTCGCGAAGACATGCCCTGGATGCCCAAGGGCCGCTACAAGATCATGCGCGACTACATGCCCAAGCGCGGCAATCTCGGCCTGGACATGATGACGCGCACCTGCACGGTGCAGGTGAACCTGGATTTCGCCAACGAAGCGGACATGGTGAAGAAGTTCCGCGTCTCGCTGGCGCTGCAGCCCATCGCGACCGCGCTGTTCGCCGATTCGCCCTTCACCGACGGCAAGCCCAACGGTTACCTGTCCTACCGCTCGCACATCTGGACCGACACCGACCCCGACCGCACCGGCATGCTCGACTTCGTGTTCGAGGACGGCTTCGGCTTCGAGCGCTACGTGGACTACCTGCTCGACGTGCCGATGTACTTCAGTTACCGCAACGGCGAGTACCTGGACCTGGCCGGCCGCAGCTTCCGCAAGTTCCTGCGCGGCGAGCTCGAGGAGCTTCCCGGCGAACTGCCGACCATGCGCGACTGGGCCGACCACATGACCACGGCCTTCCCGGAAGTGCGGCTGAAGAAATACCTGGAAATGCGCGGCGCCGACGGTGGCCCCTGGAACCGCCTGTGCGCGCTGCCGGCGTTCTGGACCGGCCTGCTGTACGACGACGCGGCGCTGGACGCGGCCTGGGACCTGGTGAAGGATTTCAGTCGTGATGAGCGCCACGCCCTGCGCGACGGCGTGCCCAGGCAGGGGTTCAAGCTGCCGTTCCGCCATGCCACGCTGCGCGAACTCGCGCTCGAGGCGCTGAAGATCTCCGGCCAGGGGCTGGCGCGGCGCAACCGGCTCAACCGCTCCGGCGCCAGCGAGGCCGTGTTCCTGGAACCCCTGCTGGAATTCGCGCTGGCCAACGAAACCCCGGCCGAGCGCAAGCTGGCGCTGTTCCACGGTGCCTGGGGCGGCAGCGTCGATCCGGTATTCCGCGAGTTCGCCTACTGATGGCCACCGTCAAAGCCGACTGGTTCCGCGCCGACGACGCGCGCATCGACCAGCTTGATCGCCTGCTCGAACAGCGCGCCGTGCCCTTCGGCGGACTGGGCCTGGAGCCGCTGGACGGTTACCTGACGGCCCTGGCGGTCAGCCCGGGTGAGGTGGCGCCGGCCGACTGGCTGCCCCGGGTCTGGGGCAAGGCGCCGCCGCGCTGGGAAAACGCCGAGGAGGAAGCCGGGGCTATCGCGCTGCTGATGCTGGCCTGGGAAACGGCCCGCCGCCGCGTGCGCGTGCCGGGCGACGAGCTGACGGTCGAAGGCGCCCTGCTGTGGTGGCTGCCCGATGACCCCGAGGGCGATCATGGCCCCGAGGTCGATATCGGCGCCGCCTGGGCCGGTGGTTTCCTGGACGGCATGGACCTGCGTTCGGACGCCTGGGATGCCTGGATCGCCAAGGACGACTGGATCGGCGAGGTCGAGGCCTACATCGAAGCCTTGGCCGTGGGCAGTTACCCGCCGGAAGAGGAGGGCGGGGCCCCGGTGCCGCTCGATTACCGCGAGCGCCTGGAAATTTACGCGGGCCTGCCCGACATGCTGCACGACCTGCACTGCCACCGCATCGAGTCCCTGACCCCGCGCGAACCCGTCCGCCGCACCGCCACCCCCGAGCGCAACGACCCCTGCCCCTGCGGCAGCGGCAAGAAATACAAAAAGTGCTGCGCCTGACTCTGTAGGAGCGCCTTCAGGCGCGAATCTTTTGACTTTGCCTTCGGCAAAGAAGGG
>CAXAYM010000151.1:0-5598 GCA_963973175.1 uncultured Arenimonas sp. | reverse complement strand
AGTGGCTGTCGCCGCGCGCCGAGGATCCGGAGCAGCCCGAAGCCTGGCCCCGGACCTTCCACGCCTCGCTGCAGCTGGCCTCCGCCCTGCGCTACGGCGAAAACCCGCACCAGCGCGGCGCGCTTTATGTCGAGGCCGGCGCCGGCGAGGGCATCGTCGCCACCGCGCGCTTCCTGCAGGGCAAGGAGCTGAGCTACAACAACCTGGCCGATGCCGACGCCGCGCTCGAATGCGTCAAGGCCTTCGACGCGCCGGCCTGCGTGATCGTCAAGCACGCCAATCCCTGCGGCGTGGCCGTCGCCGACACCCTGATGGACGCCTACGACCGCGCCCACGCAGTGGACCCGACCTCCGCCTTCGGCGGCATCATCGCCTTCAATCGCGAGCTCGACGCCGCCACGGCTGCCGAGATCCTCAAGCGCCAGTTCGTCGAGGTCGTCATCGCGCCCTCGATCGCCGCCGATGCATTGCCGGCCTTTGCGAAGAAGCCGAACGTGCGCGTGCTGGCCTGCGGCGGGCTGCGAACGGCGGCTGGCCTGGAATACAAGCGCATCGCCGGCGGGCTGCTGGTGCAGGACACCGACACCGATGCCCTCGGTGCGGCCGACCTGAAGGTCGTCTCGAAACTCGCGCCGTCCGACGCGCAGATGCGCGACCTGCTGTTCGCCTGGAAGGTGGCGATGTACGTCAAGTCCAACGCCATCGTGTATGCGAAGGACCTGCAGACGGTCGGCATCGGCGCCGGCCAGATGAGCCGCGTGGTCAGCGCGAAGATCGCCGGCATCAAGGCCGAAGAAGCCGGGCTGGTGGTGCCGGGTTCGGTGATGGCCTCCGACGCCTTCTTCCCGTTCCGCGACGGCATCGATGCCGCCGCGACGGCGGGCATCGCCGCGGTGATCCAGCCGGGCGGTTCGATGCGCGACGCCGAAGTCATCGCCGCCGCCGACGAACACGGCATGGCAATGGTCTTCACCGGCCGCCGGCACTTCCGCCACTGATGACGGGCCAGCCCGCCAAACCCTGGGTCATCGCCCTGGTCATCGTAGCCGGGCTGGCGATCATCGGGGGCGGCTGGTGGCATGCCGAACGCCGGGCCGCACAGGCACGCCAGACCACGGCCGCGACCCAGCGCGTGCAGGCCATCCTCGATGAGTTCCGCAAGGACCTGCCGCGCGCCTACGCCCCCGGCCTGGTGCTGCAGGACGTGGCCTTCGAAGGCAACGACCTGGTGATGACCATCCGCAGCCTCAAGCGCCGCGCCGATGCGTCCGACCCCGGCCTGGCCCAGGTTGCCCAGGCCGAGAAGTCGCTGATGCTGCCGCTGTGCGACCAGCCCGACGTCCTGTTCCTGCTGGCGCGCGGCGTGGTGATCAAGCGCCGTTTCGTCGATGGTGACGGTGGCCTTTTCTTCGAAATCTCGCTCGCCTCGGCCGATTGCGCACGCTGAGCCGGCACTTACAGACATTGCACGGGGTAACACGATGAAAGTCCTGGTGATCGGTTCCGGCGGCCGCGAGCACGCCCTGGCCTGGAAGCTGGCGCAGTCGCCGCGCGTGGAGGAAGTGCTGGTCGCGCCGGGCAATGCCGGCACCGCCACCGAGGCCAAATGCCGCAACGTGGACGTGCGCGCCACCGACATCGACGGCCTGCTCAACCTGGCCGAAACCGAGGGCGTGGGCCTGACCGTCGTCGGCCCGGAAGCGCCGCTGGTGCTGGGCGTGGTCGATCGTTTCCGCGAGGCCGGCCAGCCGATCTTCGGGCCGACCGCCGCCGCCGCCCAGCTCGAGGGCAGCAAGGCCTACGCGAAGGACTTCCTGGCCCGCCACGGCATCCCGACCGCGTACTACGCCGTGTTCGAAGACGCCTCGCTGGCGCTGCAGCACGTGCGCGACCACGGCGCGCCCATCGTCATCAAGGCCGACGGCCTGGCCGCCGGCAAGGGCGTGGTCGTGGCGATGACGGTGGAAGAGGCCGAGGCCGCGATCACCGAGATGCTCGAAGGCAATGCCTTCGGCGAAGCCGGCGCGCGCGTGGTCATCGAAGAGTTCCTGGACGGCGAGGAAGCCAGCTTCATTTCGCTGGTGGACGGCAGCACCGCGCTGCCGATGGCCACCAGCCAGGACCACAAGCGCGTGGGCGACGGCGACACCGGCCCGAACACGGGCGGCATGGGCGCCTATTCGCCGGCGCCGGTGGTCACGCCCGAAGTGCACGCGCGTATCATGCGGGAAGTCGTGGAACCCACCGTGCGCGGCATGGCCGCCGACGGCGTGCCCTTCACCGGCTTTCTCTATGCGGGCCTGATGATCTCCGCCGACGGCGCGCCGAAGGTGATCGAGTTCAACGTGCGCTTCGGCGACCCGGAAACCCAGCCGGTGATGCTGCGCCTGCGCAGCGACCTGCTCGACCTGGTCGAAGCCGCCACCGAAGGCCGCCTGGCCGGCGTGCAGGCCGACTGGGACCCGCGCCCGAGCCTTGGCGTGGTGATGGCCGCCGGGAACTATCCCGGCACGCCGCGCACCGGCGACGTGATCGCCGGCCTCGCGACTGACCCAGGGGCGGACGCGAAGGTCTTCCACGCCGGCACGGCGGTGAAGAACGGCCAGGTGGTCACTGCCGGCGGCCGTGTCCTGTGCGCCTGCGCCCTGGGCACCGACATCGCCGACGCCCAGCGCCGCGCCTACGCCGCCGCCGACAACATCCACTGGGACGGCGTCTTCTACCGTTCCGACATCGGCTGGCGCGCCCTGCAGCGGGGCTGACCGCGGTTTTGCTAGGCTTCGGCGGTCACGTCGGGGGAGCCCATGGCCCACAACCAGTTTGAACTGCTCGGCCAGCGGCGTTTCCTGCCGTTTTTCCTCGTCCAGTCACTCGGCGCCTTCAACGACAACGTCTATCGACAGGCGATCATCGCGCTGCTGTTTTTCCTGGGCGTCTCGTCGGAGCAGCGCACGCTCTACACCAACCTGGCGCCGGCGCTGTTCATCCTGCCCTACTTCCTGTTTTCCGGGCTGGCCGGGCAGATCGCCGAGAAGCTCGAGAAGCAACGGCTGATCCGCATCACCACGGCGATGGAGATCGGCATCATGTCGGTCGCAGCCATCGGTTTCCTGACCGAGAACATGCCGCTGCTGCTGGTGGCGCTGTTCGGCACCGGCCTGCAGTCGACCCTGTTCGGCCCTGTGAAATATTCGATCCTGCCCAGCGTACTCAAACCCGAGGAACTGACCGGCGGCAACGGCCTGGTCGAGATGGGCACCTCGATGTCGATCCTGCTGGGCATGATCTTCGGCGGCCTGATCTTCGTCGTCGCCGGCCAGGCCGGGCCGGAAGCCGCCGCCGCGTCGATCGTGGGGCTGGCGATCACCGGCAACCTGATAAGCCGCCTGGTGCCGCGCGTCGAAGCCTCGGCGCCGGACCTGAAAATCAACTGGAACCCCTTCCCGGAAGCGATAAAGGCCCTGCGCCTCGCACGCAAGCAGTTGGCGGTACGCAACGCGATCCTGGGCATCTCCTGGTTCTGGTTCGTCGGCACCGTGCTCACCGCGCAGCTGCCGACCTATGCCGAGGCCTACCTGGGCGGCGGCAGCACGCTCTACCTGTTCTGCTTCGTGCTGTTTTCGGTCGGCACCGGCGTGGGTTCGTTGCTGTGCGAGAAACTCAGCCGCCGCACCATCGAGATCGGTCTGGTGCCCCTGGGCGCAATTGGCATGACCGTCTTCTGCGCCGACCTGTATTTCGCCCAGCCGGGCCCGGCGGCTGCCAGTGGCCTGACGGTGCGCGAGTTCGTGGCCGCGGGCAACTGGCGCATCATCGCCGACTTGACGCTGATCGGCCTTTTCGCCGGCCTGTTCATCGTGCCGCTGTTCGCACTGGTGCAGAGCCGCACGCCGCGCGAGGAGCTTTCCCGCGTCATCGCCGGCGTCAACATCCAGAACGCCGCGTTCATCGTCATCGCGGCGGCGCTGGGCGTGTTGCTGCAGCGCCAGTCGCTGTCGTTGATGGGGCTCACCGTGCCGCTGCCCGGGCTCGACATCCCCGAACTGTTCCTGGCCCTGGCGATTGCCAACGCCGGCGTGTCGATCCTGATCTTCACCCTCGTCCCGGAATTCTTCCTGCGCTTCCTGGCCTGGATCTACGTCTCGGTGTTCTACCGCGTGTCGGTCACCGGCGTCGAAGAACACGTGCCCGACGAGGGCCCGGCGCTACTGGTGTGCAACCACGTCAGCTACATGGATCCGCTGGTGATCAGCGCCGCGGTGCCGCGGCCGATCCGCTTCGTCATGTACTACAAGATCTTCCGCATCCCGGGCATGAACTGGGTCTTCCGCGCCCACCGCGCCATCCCCATTGCCGGCGCGCGCGAAGACCCGGCGGTGATGGACGCCGCCTTCGCCGAAGTGAAGGCGGCGCTCGACGCGGGTGAGCTGGTGTGCATCTTTCCCGAAGGGGCACTGACCAAGGACGGCGAGATCGCGAAGTTCAAGGGCGGCGTCGAGCGCATCCTCGAACAGTCGCCGGTGCCCGTCGTGCCGATGGCGCTCACCGGCCTGTGGGACAGCATGTGGTCGCGCCGCGACAGCCGCCTGGGCCGCCTGCGCGTGCCGCGGCGCCTGCGCGCCGCCGTGGGCCTGGTCGCCGAAGCGCCGGTGCCCGGAGACGGCGCCACCGCGGCTTTGCTGGAGGCGCGCGTGCGCCGGCTGCGCGGCGACCGCCCCTGACAGGTTTGACGGGACGCGCGCGCAGACGCTAGTTTCCCCTTCGTGGTGCCCTTGCATGCACCGCTACCACTTTCCAGGGGAACACCATGATCTGCACCAACTGCGGCCACGAGAACACCGCCGGCGCCAGCGCCTGCGAACAATGCGGCGCCGCCCTGCCCGTCGCGCCGCCCGTCCCGCCGATGTCGGCCGGCCCGGCCACGCCCCCGCCCCAGGCCACCGCGCCTGCCGCCGCCAGCGCTCCGCGCGCACCCATCCCCAACCACCTGGTCTGGGCGATCCTGGTGACCCTGTTCTGCTGCCTGCCCGGCGGCATCGTCGCCATCGTTTATGCCGCCCAGGTCGACGGCAAGGCCGCCGCGGGCGACTACGCCGGTGCGCAGCAGTCGTCCGACAACGCCAAGCTGTGGTGCTGGATCTCGCTGGGCGTGGGCCTGCTCGCCCTGCTCGGCTGGTTCGGCCTGATGGGCCTGGGCATCATGGCGGATGCCGGCGGCTACTGAGCCCCTGCCGGGAAGCCTGCGCCATCCGCTCGGCCTGGCCCTGCTGGGCCTGGCCGTCGCGGTGACGGCGGTGCTGCTGTGGAACGTGGACCCGAACCAGGCCGGCAGCCCGCTGCCGCCCTGTCCCTCGGAGTGGCTGACCGGGCTGTTTTGCCCGGGCTGCGGCACCACCCGCGCCCTGCACGCGCTCTTGCACCTCGACGTCCGCGGCGCGCTGGCGATGAATCCGCTGCTGGTGCTGTCCCTGCCGTTTGTCGCGCTGCTGCTGGCGAACCAGTTCTTCACCCTGCCTGCCGGCTGGCGACCCATCGCCCGCCGCATCGGCGACGCCCGGCCCTGGGCCGTGGTCCTGGTCACTTACGCGATTCTGCGGA
>CAXAYM010000150.1:0-5646 GCA_963973175.1 uncultured Arenimonas sp. | reverse complement strand
GATCTGCCGCGCGCGCGCACCATTGGCGTAACCGGCATCGCCGACCAGTGCCAGGGCCTGGCCGTCCACGACGCGGGCATTGGCGGTCCAGAGGATGCCGTCCGGCGGATCCACCAGGCTCGGGTTTTCGGTGGGCGACAGCCAGCCGGCCCAGCGGCAGGCCTGTTCCACGCGCAGCGGCTGGCCGGGCGTGCACTCGCCCGCACGTTCGGGCAGCTGCGCGGTCAGGCGCCAGGCGATGCGGCCATGGCGGTCGCCGATGACCAGGTTCTGGGCCGGGATGCCGGCGACGTCCGCGACGGCCAGGCCCTGGTCCAGGTTCGCAGCAAAAGCCATGTCGGCCAGGCCGAAGTTCAGGGCGCCGGGCAGTTGGGCCGTCCAGCGCAGGGCGAGCGCGCTGCCGTCGTCGAGTTCTTCGGTGATCGGCCCCCAGCGTGTCTCGCGGACCTTCAGTTCCACCGGCTCGCCGCCCTTGACCTCGATCCATTCGCTGTCGGTGCGTAGCGCGGCTTCGCCGCCGGGCACCCGGTAGCGCAGCCTGTCGGCATCGGTGAACTCGACGCGGTAGAAGTCCAGCCAGTCGCCGTAGCTGTTGGTGAAACCCCAGGCAACATGGGTGTTGCTGCCGACGATCACCGCCGGGATGCCGGGCAGGGTGAAGCCGCTGACGTCGACCTGGCCGCCGGGCGCGCGCGGGTCGGTCCAGCGCAGACGGGCGCGGAACCAGATGTTCGGCACGCCCAGGCCCAGGTGCATGTCGTTGGCGACGATGGCGCGGCCGTCGGCGGTGCGGCTGCCGGCCACCGCGAAATTGTTGCTGCCGGGGGCGGCGGGCTCGGAGACGGCGTAGTCGTCGTTTTCCTCGGGCACGGGCAGCTTGCGCAGGTCCACCTCGTCGGCACCGGGGAGCACCGGGTTGCCGCGGGCCTCGCCGAACAGCGGCGCGTCCCATTCGCTGCCGTCGGTCGCCACCAGGTCGTACAGCGGTGCGGGGATCACTTCGCGGATGCGCCAAAGCGCCAGCTCGCGCGAATTCGATTCGTCCTGCAGGTCGAAGAACATGGCGTAGCCGGCGAGCGCGGTGTCCTCGACCGTCCAGGGCTGCGGATCGGCGCGCAGCAGCAGGTAGGGCCAGGGCGTGCTGTCGAGCGCCAGCACGCCGGCGTTGACGCCATCGCGGTAGGCCTCGAGCACGGGCAGGCGATCGCCGGTGATGTCGCCGATGTGTTCGCGCAGTCGCGCACGCAGGCGATGGATGCGGATCTGCTTGTCGCGTTCGATGGCGATCGCGCCGAAAAGCGCCGAGAGTTCGCCGGCGGCCGAGCGCCGCAGCAGGTCCATCTCGAAAAAGCGTTCCTGCGCGTGCACGAAACCCAGGGCCCGCGCCGCATCGGATTCGTTGGCGGCATCGATGGTGACGACGCCCAGGGCATCGCGGCTGACCGTGACCGGCGCCGACAGGCCGGGCAGGGCGAGCTCACCGTCGAGCTCCGCCAGGCTGCCGCGCATGGCCCAGAGCCCCGCGAAAACCGCGATGACGGCCAGGATGGTCACGACGGCGATGATCCGGACGAGGAGTCGTGCGGCCTTGCGCATGCGGGTGGCTCCGGGGCAGGTGGCGAAGCGGCAAGGATGGCCGAAGCGGGCGTCCGCCGCCACGGGGTGCTTGCGCGGGCACGCGAGCCATGACTATGCTCGGGCCATGCGCCGCTTCGTCGTGAACAACGCCGGCAACAATAATAATCGTCCCCCTCCGCGGGTCGACGACTAGGCGCGCTACACAAAAAAACTGCCCCAGTCCCGAACGGCCCGCACTGACCCCAGTGCGGGCCGTTTCCTTTTGCGCGACCCAATCCCAAGGAGACCTGCCCATGTGTTCCATCCTCGGCGTCCATGACGCCCGTCCCGGTGCCGACCTGCGCGGCCTTCGACCGCTGGCGCTGTCGCTGTCGGCCCTGCAGCGGCACCGTGGGCCGGACTGGTCGGGCGTGTTTGAATCACCCGCCTGCCTGCTGGTGCACGAGCGCCTGGCCATCGTCGATCCGGCCGGCGGCGCCCAGCCGCTGCGCTCGGCGGATGGCGGGCTGGTCCTGGCGGTGAACGGCGAGATCTACAACCACCGCGAACTCGCCGATGGCCTGGCGGCGCCCTATGACTTCACGAGCGGCTCGGACTGCGAGGTCATCAATGCGCTGTACCGGCAGGATGGTCCGGCGTCGGTGGCGAAGCTCAACGGCATCTACGCCTTCGCGCTGTGGGACGCGCAGGCCGGGCGGCTGGTGGTGGCGCGGGACCCACTGGGCGTCTGTCCGCTTTATTGGGGGCACGACGGCGATGGCCGCCTGTGGCTGGCGTCGGAGATGAAGGCGCTGGCGCGGCTGTGCGCCGATGTCGCCGCCTTCCCGCCGGGCCATGTCTACGACAGCGCCTCAGGCGAAGTGCGTCGCTTCCATGCGCCGGCCTGGCGCGACCATGAAAAGACCCGGGGAGTCGTCACCACGCCGGTGGCGCTGCGCTCGGCCTTCGAGCAGGCCGTGCACCGGCAGATGATGAGCGACGTGCCCTATGGCGTGCTGCTCAGCGGCGGCCTGGATTCATCGCTGGTCGCGGCCTGCGCGGCGAAGTTCGCGCGCCAGCGGGTCGAGGACGACGACCGCAGCGAAGCCTGGTATCCGCGCCTGCACAGTTTCGCCATCGGCCTTCCGGGTTCACCGGACCTGGCGGCGGCCGAACGCGCGGCGGCGGCGCTGGGCACGGTGCACCACGGCTTCACCTACGGGTTCGACGAGGGCGTGGACGCACTGCCGGAGGTGATCCGTCACATCGAAAGTTATGACGTCACCACCGTGCGGGCTTCGACGCCGATGTACCTGCTGGCGCGACGCATCAAGGCGATGGGTGTGAAGATGGTGCTCAGCGGCGAGGGCAGCGACGAGATATTCGGCGGCTACCTGTATTTCCACAAGGCGCCGGACGCGCGCGAATTCCACGCCGAGTGCGTGCGCAAGCTCGAGGCCCTGCACCAGTTCGACTGCCTGCGCGCGAACAAGGCGATGATGGCCTGGGGCGTGGAAGCGCGGGTGCCGTTCCTGGACCTGGAGTTCCTGGCCCTGGCGATGTCGCTCGACGCCCAAGCCAAGCGCTGCGGCCCGGAACGCATGGAAAAGGCGATGCTTCGCGAAGCCTTCGAAGGCGCGCTGCCGGACGACATCCTGTGGCGGCAGAAGGAACAGTTCAGCGACGGTGTCGGCTACGGTTGGATCGACGGCCTGAAGGCCCTGGCGGAAACCCGGGTCAGCGACGCGATGCTGGCCGAGGCGCCGCTGCGTTTCCCGGTGAACCCGCCGGCCAGCAAGGAAGCCTACTGGTATCGGGAGCTGTTCGAGCGCCACTTCCCGGGCGATGCCTGCGCCCGCACGGTACCCGGGGGCAAGTCGATCGCCTGTTCGTCGCCGGCGGCGATCGCCTGGGACGCGTCCTTCGCCGCCGCGGCGGATCCGTCGGGGCGCGCGGTCGCCGGCGTGCACCACGGTCGCCTGCCCGGAGGCAGGCGGGCGCTCAGCGGTTGATGATCCGGGGATCGCAGTCCCGGGTCTCGCCCGTGCCCTGGTGTTCGACGATGACCGAGTACTTCACGTCGGCGGGCCCGCTGTTGCGGTTGAAGATGTTGGCCACGGGAGATTGCCCGCCCCCGGAGAAGGACATCTGGTCCTGCCCCTCGCCGGAGAAGCTGATGTCGGCAATGCGGTAGTCGCGGTCGGTCAGGCGGACCTGGATCTTCTTGTTGCCGGTATTCGAGGTCACGTCGACATTGCCGGCTCCGTCCGAGCCGCCGCTGAAGCTGCAGGTGGCGGGGTCGAGTTCGACCTTGAAGTCGGGGCCGCCGCCCTGGGCCAGCACGGGCGCGGAGAGCAGGGCGAGAAGGGCGAACGGCGGAACAAGCCTGGAACGTCGCATGGGCGGATCCTCTTGTCGTGTTCTATTCCGGCGCGAAGGCGCCGGTGAGGGTATAGGCCGGATCCATTCGGGGATCGCGGTATCCGGCCTGGTCCAACCCTTCCTGCAACGCGGTAAGCCTTTCGGATTGGCCAAGGTTGATGGCCAGGAGCCGCCTGACCGGCAGGAATTCGAAGGTCGTCTGGTCCTGGGCGTCGAGCCGGGCGGCCGCCTCGGACCAGGTGGCGTGGGCCAGGGCATGGTCCCCGGTCGCCGCCTGGGCAGTCCCCAGCACTTCCGCGGCCCGCGCCAGCTCGGCCAGGCGCTGGGCCGAATAGTCGGTGCCGGCCACGAGCGCCGCCATCCGCCCATGGGCATCGCCCGCCACCGCCCGGGCCGTTTCGATGTCGCCCGTGGCCAGCGCCCGCAGGGCCTTGAGCCGCAGGCCCTGGGCGAGGTCGACCACGGCGCCGACATTGCTTGGATCCTGCGCCGACAGGGCCTCCAGGCCGGCGACCACGCGATCGAGGATTTTTGCCTGTTCCGGCGTCCAGCGGGCGGGCGGTACGAGTTCGAGCCGGGTGAGCCGGGCCCAGTGGGCGCTGCGCGACCAGGACGCGTTCTGCGGATCGCGGGCCGAGAGGCGGGCGAAGATGTCCACCCCGCGCTCGGCGAGCCCGACGGCCGGCCCGATCCGGCCCTGCTTGAGCTGGGCATTCGCCTGGAAGACCAGGTTCCGGCCCAGCAGGTCGGTGGCATGGACGTCGTCGCCGCGTTCGTGGAGGGGCTGCAGGAGGCGCGTTACTTCGGCAAATCCCTGCTCGGCGCCGGCGAGGTCGCCGTCGTCGAAACGGGTGGAGCCGATCCAGGACCAGGTCTCCGCCAGCGCAATGGTCAGCGCCGGGTCGCCCGGCTTCAGGGCCAGTTCGCGCTCGGTGATGTCGCGGCACAGCCCGAAATAGGCCAGCGCCGTCTTTGAATCGCCCCGGGCGCGCGACAGGCTGCCCAGGTTCGAATAGGCGTAGGACAACTCCAGGTTGTAGTCGGAGTTCGCGGGTTCGCGACGATGCAGTTCGAGGCTGTGGCGTAGGTAGTTGTGCATGGCGGCGTCGGCCTTGGCCAGCTGGCCGCGCTCCCAGGCCACGTAGCCGACCCAGAACTCGGCCTGCCCCAGTTCGAACAGGTAGGCATTGTTGTCGGGCTCCGCCTCGTGCAGCTGGCGGGACTGCGCCAGCGCCTTCTCGAACGAGTCCAGCGCGGCCTCGAGCTTGCCCTGCTTGAAGCGCACGTCGCCGATCTGTTTGAGCGCAATCGCGCGCGACAGGAATTCACGCGGCGTGCCGCGCTCGCCCAGGGTTGCGAAATACCCCATGGCCTCGTCGCCGACCGAATCGAGCAGTTCGAGCCGGCCGATCGGTTCGAGCTTCTGGCGCAGGTCGCCGAGCATGAAGCCGATGAGCGCCTCGGCCTGCTGTCGGCGCAGTTCGGACTCCTGCTGCGACTTGAAGGCGTAGAGGGCCAGGCCGATCGTCACGGCTGCGATCGCCAGCGAGGCCACGGCCACGCTGGCCCAGTTGCGGGCCTGGCGCTGGAGATCGCGCCGCTTGAGCTCATCGACGCCGACATCGAGCAGGCCGGCGGCGATCTTGAGCATGGCGTTGCGCCGTCCGTCGCCACCGGGCGTGGCGTCGGCGGCCAGCGGCTCGTGCA
>CAXAYM010000149.1:0-5650 GCA_963973175.1 uncultured Arenimonas sp. | reverse complement strand
TGGCCGTCGATCGCCAGCACCCGGTCGCCCGGCGCCACGTCGTCGGCGTCGGCCGGATCCGACAGCACGTAGACCTTGCCGTCCTGCACCCGCAGCGACAGCGCGATCGCCTTGCCGCCGCCTTCGCGAAAGGACGCCCAGCGGTCGAAGGGCAGGTCGATGCGCGCGTGGGCGACCCGGCCGAAGGCGACGAAGCGCTGGAATGCGAGCCGGGCCTCCTCCGCGGACATCGGTCGGTCCAGGCGGGCGCGAAGACGGGCATGCAGCGCGTCGTAGCTGGCGCGGTCGCGGCGGGCGTACAGGTCGTAGTGCGCGGACTGCAGGGTGGCGTAGAGCTGGTCGAGATCCTGGCGAAGTTCCGCGGCGCTGAGCATCGCCGTCGCATCGGGCGTTGCCGTGTCTGCCGGCGCGTCGGCCGCCGGGGCCTCCTGCCGGGGCGACGAACAGGCCGGCAGCGCCAGCGTGGCCGCGAGGCAGACGCCGGAGAGCGCGCGTCGAAGGAACGAATTCATGGGCATCCTCTTCACGTTACCGGCAACCCGCCGGCTTGCCGAGCCATGACACGCGGGGCGATGCTGGCCCACCATGGACAAAACCTCCCGCTTTCCTGATTTAGTCCTCCCGGTAACCTGATGTCCGAAGAATCAACCACTTGGCCAAGCTCCGTGCGCGTCGGTCCCTGGCTTGCCGAACGCGCGACCGGTGAACTTTCGGGGCCCGGGGGACGCCAGCGGCTGGAGCCGAAGGTGATGGACCTGCTGTGCGTGCTGGCCGCGCACCGCGGCCAGGTGGTCTCGCGCGAGGCGCTGATGCAGGCGCTGTGGCCGGACGTGGTCGTCGGCGACGACAGCCTGGCCCGCACCGTTTCCAAGCTGCGCCAGGCGCTGGGCGACGACGCGCGCTCGCCGACCTACCTAGAAACCATCGCCAAGCGCGGCTACCGCCTGCTGGCCAGCGATGCCGACGGGACCCCACCGGTGGCCCAGGCGGCCGCGCGGCCACCGCCGGGCGCCTGGCTGGCGCTCGTCGGCGGGCTGCTGGTCGTGGCGATCAGCGTGGCCTTCGTGCTGCTGCGCAACGACCCGGTGCCGGCGGAACGCGGTGCGGCGACGCCGGCGGGTGCCGACGCCCGGCAGCTGCTCTCCCGCGCCGACGACTACTACTTCCGCTATTCGCGCGCCGACAACGAAGCGGCGCTGGAGCTCTACCAGCGCGTGCTCGGCCTCGATCCGGACAATCCCGACGCCATGGCCGGGCTCGCCAATGCCCTGGCGCAGCGCGCGATCCGCTGGCCCACGGCGCCGGCCCCGGATGCCGTCGAATACACCCGGCTGGGCGACGCGCTCGCCGCCGGCCACCTGTCGTCCGAGCCCGCGCGCAGCCAGCTGCTGCGCGCGCGCCAGCTGGCCGATGCCGCCGTGGCGCGCGCGCCGGACTCGTCGGCCGCGCACAAGGCGCTGGGCCTGGTCGCCAGCGCCCAGGGAGACCTCGAGGCCGGCCTGGCCGCGCATCGCCGCGCCGTCGAACTCGACCCGGCGGCCTGGGGCGCGATGATCAACATCGCCGACGTGCTGGAACTGATGGGCCGCGGCGAAGACGCGCTGCCCTGGTTCGAGCGCGCGTTCGAAACCATGGCCGCCGACTACGAAACCAACCCGGCCAAGGTCGGCGCCTGGCATGCCTCGCTCGGCGTGCTGGTCGCCGGGCGCCATCGCGACCGCGGCGACGCCACCGCGGCAGAAGCCTGGTACCGCCGCGTGCTCGCCCTCTCACCGCTGCAGCCCGACGCCATGCGTGGCCTGGCCGGCGTGCTGGCCGAAGGCGGTGATGCCGCAGCGGCCGAACGCCTGTGCCGGGAACTGGAACAACGCCTGGGCCAGGGCGGGGACTGCCCGTGAGTTCCGCTCCGGTCATTGCCTGGCAGCATGGCTATGCCGGCCTGCCGGCGGGGTTCTGGCAGCCCGCGGCGCCGACGCCGGTCGCCGCGCCGCGGCTGCTGGCCTGGAACACGACGCTGGCCGACCAACTGGGCCTGGACCCGGCGCTCGAAGGCGCGGCCGACCGACTTTTTTCCGGGAATGAACTGCCCGAGGGCGCGCAGCCGATCGCCCTGGCCTATGCCGGCCACCAGTTCGGCCACTTCGTGCCGCAGCTTGGCGACGGCCGCGCGATCCTGCTTGGCGAGGTGCTGGCGCCGGACGGCGCGCGCTTCGACATCCAGCTCAAGGGCGCGGGACCGACGCCGTTCTCCCGCCGCGGCGACGGTCGCGCGGCCATCGGGCCGGTGCTGCGCGAATACCTGGTCAGCGAAGCCATGGCCGCGCTGGGCGTGCCCACCACGCGGGCGCTGGCGGCGGTGGCCACCGGCGACCACGTGCTGCGCGACCAGGTGCTGCCCGGCGCGGTGCTCACGCGCGTGGCGGCCAGCCACGTGCGCGTGGGCACCTTCCAGTTTTTCGCGGCACGCGGCGATGAGGATGCCGTTCGTACGCTGGCCGACCATGTCATCGCCCGCCACTATCCGGAACTCACGGAGGCCGACGACCGCTACCTCGCGCTGCTGCGGGCCATCGCGGGCCGGCAGGCGGCGCTGGTGGCGGCCTGGCTGCAGGTGGGTTTCATCCATGGCGTGATGAACACCGACAACATGGCGGTGTCGGGCGAAACCATCGACTACGGCCCCTGCGCCTTCCTCGACGCCTACGACCCGGCCAAGGTCTTCAGCTCGATCGATCGGCACGGGCGCTACGCCTATGCCAACCAGCCGCCGATCGCACAGTGGAACCTGGCGCGCCTGGCCGAATGCCTGCTGCCGCTTTTCCGGCGCCAGGGCGACGAGGGCGTGGCCGACGCGCGCGCCGCCATCGAGGCGTTCGCGGACCAGTTCGGCGCCGCCTGGCTGGCCGGATTCCGGCGCAAGCTCGGCCTGGCGACCGGGCACGACGGAGACGAGGCCCTCGTGCGTGATTTTCTCTCGGCGCTCGAAGCCGTGCAGGCCGACTTCACGCTTTCGTTCCGGGCGCTGGCCACGGCCGCCGGCGATCCGGCTTACGAGGAACTCCCGGCATTGCCGAAAACACCGGCCATGGACGCCTGGCTGCACCGCTGGCGGGCACGCTGGCGCGACGAGGCCAGCGGCGCGGACGTCGTGGCCCGGCTCAAGGCCGCCAATCCGGCGGTGATCCCGCGCAACCACCGCGTCGAAGCGGTGCTGTCGGCAGCCGCGGCAGGTGAGCTCAAGCCATTCGAATCACTTCTGGACGCGGTCCGCCGGCCTTACGACGACGCGCCGGCGCAGCGCGGCTTCATGGCCGCGCCGGCGCCGGGTGAACAGGTGCTGCAGACCTTCTGCGGTACCTGAGTCCGATCAGCGCACGATCAGCACCGGCACGGTGCTCTGCGACAGCACCTTGGCGGCCACGGAGCCGAGCAAGGCGCTGGCCAGTGCGGTACGGCCGTGCGAACCCATCACCACCAGGTTGAACTTGCCGGCCTTGGCGGCCTTGGCGATGGCCGGACCGGCGTCGTCCACGACCAGCTTTTCGGTGAAGTCGAGCTTGGCGCGCTTGAGCGCCGTGCGTGCGGACTTCATCGCGTAGTCGTGGTTTTCCTGGTGGTACCGGCGCGTGCCTTCGGTGCCCAGTTCGGCGGCGACCCGGCGCATCAGCGGCACGTCGGCGTGCATCAGCACCAGGGCCGGCGGCTTGCTCATGGCCTTGGCCAGCTCGATGGCGGACTTTACGGCCAGGCCGGCGGCCTTGCTGCCGTCGATGGCGATCAGGATCTTCATGGCGGGCAACTCCTTGCGGGACTGTCCTCAATACTACGCCGCCTTGACGCACGTCGCCGCCTGCCGGCGTAGGCTGTGGGCTGCCGCGAAGGGCGGTCGACGAGGGGAAGGCCATGTCCGTGTCCGAGCTGATTTCCCGGCCTTGCCGGGCCGTGTCCGCCGGCCTGCTTGCGCTGGCGCTGCTGGCGCCGGCCTTGGCCAGCGAGCCCGACCCGCGCGTGCGTGAACTGATCGCGCAGCTGGACCTGCGGCAAGCCGACAGTCCGTCCCGTGACCATCCGCGCTGGCAGCCGCCGCGGCGGGTCGTGGTGTACTTCGCAGACCCCACGCACCTGGCCGGGCTTCGCGCGGTGGCACCCGATGCCCGCATCGAAGCCGCCTCGGACGATCCCGCCCAGCGCCGCCGCCAGCTGGCCCGCGCCGACGTGGTGATCGGTGGCTGCAGCGCCGCCAACTTCACCGATGCCCCCGGACTGCGCTGGTTCCAGGCCATGTCGGTCGGCGTCGAAAACTGCGTCGCCGTTCCGGGGCTCGCCGAACGCCAGGTGGTGCTGACGAACATGCAGCGCACCAGCGCGCCGCCGATCGCCGAACACGCCATCGCCATGACCATGGCGCTGGCGCGGGGCCTGCCCACTTACGCCCGTGCCCAGCAGGCCGGCGAGTGGCAGCGCGGCGCGTTCGGCAATGCCCGCGAACTCGGCGGGCGCACGCTGCTGGTGGTTGGCCTGGGCGGCATCGGCACCGAAGTCGCCCGCCGCGCCGACGGCCTGGGCATGCGCGTCATCGCCACCCGCAACAGCGGGCGCCTGGGGCCCGACTTCGTCGCCAAGGTCGGGCTGCCCGACGAACTGCTGGCCCTGGCCGCCGAAGCCGACGTGGTGGTGAACGCGGCGCCGCTGACGCCCGCCACCACCGACCTGTTCGATGCGGAGTTCTTCAATGCGATGAAACCCGGCGGCTATTTCATCAACATCGCCCGCGGCCGCAGCGTGGTGCAGGACGATCTTGTCGCGGCGCTGCGCAGCGGCCAGCTGGGTGGCGCCGGGCTGGACGTGACCGACCCCGAGCCGCTGCCGGCGGGGCATCCGCTGTGGGCGATGCCCAACGTGATCATCACCCCGCACGTGGCCGGCAATTCCGACCGCGACGACGAGCGTTCCTGGCTGCTGATCAATGAGAACCTGCGCCGCTACGTCGCCGGTGAAGCCCTGCTCAACGTCGTCGACATCGAACGCGGCTACTGAGCCATGGCCTTGCGTTCCCGCCGGCCCAGCACCGTCACCAGCAGGGCCGGCAGGAAACACAGGGTCACCACCGCCGAGAACGCCAGGCCGAACAGCACGATCGCGCCCAGGCCGCGGTAGAGCTCGGTACCGGCGCCCGGGATCAGCACCAGCGGCGCCAGCCCGAACAGCGTGGTCAGCGTGGACATCATGATCGGCCGCAGGCGCGACTGCACCGCGCCTGCCACGGCGTCCTCGACGCTGGCGGCACCTTCGGCGATGCGCTGCACGGTTTCGTCCACGATCAGGATCGGGTTGTTGACCACCGTGCCCAGCAGCACCAGGAAACCCAGCAGCGTGATCATGTCGAAGGGCTGGCTGACGAACAGGTTCAGCACGGCCAGCCCGATGATGCCGCCGGCCACGCCCAGCGGCACCGTGGCCAGCACGAACAGCGGCCGACCCCAGTGCCGGAAGATCGCCACCAGCAGCAGGTAACACAGCAGCAGCGCGATGGCGAAGTTGCCCGAAACCGCCTCGCGGGTCGCTTCGAGCTGGTCGCTGGCGCCGCTGATCTCGATCGACACCCCGGGCGGTATTTCCCCGGCGCGACGCATCGGCTCAAGAAGTTCCG
>CAXAYM010000148.1:0-5718 GCA_963973175.1 uncultured Arenimonas sp. | reverse complement strand
CTGCAGATCGTCGCCGGCGTGCTCGCGCCCACGACGGGCAGCGTGGAAGTGCACGGACGCGTCGCGGCGCTGCTCGAGCTCGGTTCGGGCTTCAATCCGGAGATGACCGGACGCGAGAACATCCACATCAACGCCGCCATCCTCGGCATCCCGCCGGCCAGGCTGGAAACCCTGATGGACGCCATCGTCGGCTTCGCCGACATCGGCGACTACATCGACCGCCCGGTGAAGACCTACAGCTCCGGCATGGCGCTTCGCCTGGCGTTCTCCGTGCAGGTGCACGTGGACCCGGACGTACTGATCGTGGACGAGGCCCTCGCCGTCGGCGATGCCCAGTTCCAGGCCAAGGCGATGACCAAGGTGGACGAGATCCTGGCGCGTGGCACCACCCTGCTTTTCGTCGGCCACGACATCAACGCCGCGCGCGCCTTCTGCCGCCGCGCGCTGCTGCTTGAAAAGGGACGGGTGGTGCTGGAGGGCACGCCCGAGGACGTCAGCACCGAGTACCTCTACCGCATCCACAAGCAGGCGCTACCGAACGAAACCGCCGCCGGCATGCGCCGCTCGCCGCATGGCTACGGCAGCGACCGGGCGCGTTTCCTCGCCGCCAGCCTGGCGCCGGACGGCCGTGCCCATGCCAACCTTCGTTATGGCGAGGCGATCGAGCTGGACCTGCAGCTGGCCCTGGAGCCCGGCATCGAGGCGCCGGTGCTGATCTTCGACCTGATGGACACCAAGGGCCTGCAGGTCAGCGGGCGCCGCTTCGCCCTGCCGGGCCCCGGGGAACACCAGCTGCGCATCCGCCTCGACGCCCTGCTGCAAAAGGGCATCTACCGCGTCCGCATGCGCCTGGCCGACGCCCCGTCGCTGGAACGCACGACGATCCTGGCGCGCGAGGAGGGTGCGGTGTCCTTCGAGGTGGTCGATGACAGCCGTGAGCGTTTCACCGGCCTGTTCGCCCTGCCGATGGAAATGCACGTCGCCAGGAAGACATGAAGCGGGTGTTGTTCCATCGACGGTTCCTCGGATATTCCGGCGGCCACGGCAAGGTTCGCGACTACGTGCGCCACGTCGACGCGCACCCGGGATTCAGCGCCGAAACCTGGCTGACGCCCGATTCGATCGCCGCGGAGAATCCCTGGGAAGGCACCGGCTTGCGCCGCGCGGAGCACTGGCAGCCCGCCGATGCCGACGTGCTTTTCCTGGCAGGCCTGGACTGGCAGGCGGTGCCCGACGACCGTCCCGGCCGGCCCGTCCTGAACCTGCTGCAGGGCCTGGGACACGCCGACGCGGGCGACGCCCGCCGGGCCTTCCTGCGCCGGCCGGCCGTGCGCGTGTGCGTCAGCCAAGCGGTTGCGGATGCCGTGCTGGCCACCGGCGGGGTCAACGGTCCGGTGCACGTGATTCCCGCCGCCCACGACCTGCCGGTGTTGGCCGATGTGCCTTCCAGGCCGACCGCGGCACCGCGGATCGTCATCGCCGGCGGCAAGGCGCCGGACCTGGCCGCCGCGGTCTGTGCAGCCCTGGACGACGTCGCCGGCGGGGTGGAGCTGCTGCCCGCCGGCCTTCCGCGGTCTGGTTTCCTGGCGCATCTGGCTGGCGCGGATATCGCGGTACTGCTTCCGCACGATCGCGAAGGTTTTTTCCTCCCCGGCCTGGAAGCCATGGCCCTGGGCGCCGCGGTGGTCATGCCGGACGCGGGCGGGAACCGCCAGTACCTGCGGTCCGGCATCAACGCACTCGTCCCGGCGCGCGACGCCGGCGCGCTCGCCGCCGCCGTCCGGCAGCTGTTCGATCCGGCCCGGCGCCGCGAGATTGCCGCCGCAGGCCTCGCCACGGCGGCGGACCATACCCTTGAATCCGAACGGGCCGCCTTCCATGCGCTGCTCGATCGGCTGGACGCGGAGTGGGCCCGATGCCGCCACGACTCCTGATCCTCACCGGCCTGCCGCGATCGGGCACGACGCTGTGCTGCCACCTGCTCAACCAGGCGCCGGATACGGTGGCGCTGTTCGAGCCGATGGACGTCCTCGCACTCCCCGCACAGGATCGCGCTGCCGCCGTCGCCGCCATCGGGGAGCACGCGGAACGGGCGCGCCGGACCCTGCTCGAAACAGGCCGCGCCACGACCTTCCACGCCGACGGGCAGGTGCCCGACAACCCGGCCGGCGACACCGTCGGCAGGCAGCGCACCTGGCGCGTCAGCCGCGGCGAGGTGGGTTTCGACAAAGCCCTGGGGCCCGACTTCACGCTGGCGATCAAGCACAACGCCGCCTTCACCGCGCTGCTGCCCGAGCTGTGCGCGCTCGGGCCCTGCCTCGGGGTGGTGCGCAACCCGCTGGCCGTGCTGGCCTCGTGGAATTCGCTGGACCTGCCGGTTTCCCGCGGGCACGTGCCTGCCGGCGAACGCCTGGACCCGGCGCTCGCCGATGCCCTGGCCGCGGAGCCGGTGCTGTTCGAGCGCCAGCGCCTGGTGCTGGAATGGTTCGTCGGCCGTTTCCTGGACCACCTGGGGCCGGACCGCCTGGTGCGCTACGAGACGCTGGTGCAAGACCCGGGCGCCGAACTGTTCGCCAGGACCGGGCTGGCAACCGCGCCGGCCACGGCTCTTGGCAACCGCAACACCAACGCCGATTACCCGCGCGGGCTCATCGACGAACTCGCCGGCCACCTGGTCAACCGGCCCGGGCGTTGGCGCGAGCTTTACGACGAACAGGAAGTACGCGATCTGGCACGACGACTGCAGGCGGACCGGGCGCCGTGAGTCCCCGCATCCGTTTCCTGATAGGCGGCGTGCAGAAGTGCGGCACCAGCGCGCTGGCAGCCTACCTGGCGGACCATCCGGCCCTGCGACTGCCGGCGGGCAAGGAAGCCCATGTCTTCGACGCGCCGGATTTCGACGACACGGCGTCGGTCGCACAGGTCGATCAACGTTATGCCGCGCATTTCCCGCCGGAAGACGACGCGATCCTGCACGGCGACGCGACGCCCATCTACTGCCTGCATCCGCGCCTGGTGGGGCGCATCGCCCGCTACAACCCCGGGATGCGCTGGATCATCCTGCTGCGCGACCCGGTCGAACGGGCGCTGTCGCACTACCGGATGGAGCGGGCGCGCGGCACCGAAACCTGGCCGCTGCTGCCGGCGATGCTGCTGGAGAACCGGCGCCTGCGCGGGCACCTGGACGACTGGTCGGAATCCTCGCCACTGCGCCGGCACAGCTATCGCCTGCGTGGCGACTACGCGGCCCAACTGGCCTGCCTGCGCCAGCACTTCCCGGCCGGGCAGCTGCTGGTGTTGCAGCAGCCGTCGCTTGCCGATGATCCGACGGGCACCGTCGCGCGGGTCTGTGAATTCCTCGGGGTGCCGCCGCCGGCCACGCCCCTGTCGGAACGTCGCGTGTTCGAGGGCCGCTACCCGCCCTACCCGGCCTGGCATCCGGCGCGGCTGCTGCTGAGCGGGCTGCTCAGGCGGGAGATCCGGCAGTTCCGCACTCAGGCCCCCTAGTACCTCGGGTATTCCAGCGGGTTGGTGGCCGCGCGGAACCTGGTCACGTCCAGCCCGGGACGGCCACGGCAGGCCGGGCCGGGTGCAGTGGCAGGGTGAGGAACAGGCTGTGGGGATCCTCACGGTAGTCGGCGAAGGGGCCGCAACGCTCGAATCCTGCGGACCGGTATAGACGCACCGCCGGGATGAAGGGCAGCGTGGCGCCCGTTTCCAGGCTGATGCGCGCATAGCCCCGGCGACGGCCTTCGTCGAGCAGATGCGCGAGCATGCTGCGTCCGACCCCTTTGCCGCGGTGTGCCGCGGCGGTCCGCATGGACTTGATCTCCCCATGGCTGAGGTCGATCTGCTTCAGGGCGCCGCAGCCCAGCAGCGATTCACCGTCCCAAGCGCTCCAGACGGTGATGCCGGGGGCGCGCAGGCGCTCCAGGTCGAGCGCATGCACGCTGCAGGCCGGCGATTGCGCGCGCATCTGCGCCAGGTGTTCGGCCAGCAGCGCATGCATCTGCGGACGGCTCAGGTCGTCGACTTCGATGTGCATGGGATTCCCGCGAAAAAAGCGGCCCGGTATGAACCGGGCCGCTGGCTTGCGAACGATCGTGGGGGCGTGCCTCAGATCGCGTAGTACAGCTGGTACTCGAGCGGGTGCGTGGCCGCGCGGAACTTGGTCACTTCCTGCATCTTCAGGGCGATGTAGCCGTCGATGAAGTCGTCGGTCATCACGCCGCCGGCCTTGAGGAACTCGCGGTCCTTGTCCAGGGCCTCGAGGGCCTGGTCGAGCGAGTGGCAGACGGTCGGGATGTTCTTCTCTTCTTCCGGCGGCAGGTCGTAGAGGTCCTTGTCGCTCGGCGCGCCCGGGTCGATCTTGTTCTTGATGCCGTCCAGGCCGGCCATCATCAGCGCGGTGAAGGTCAGGTAGCCCGACTGCACCGGATCCGGGAAGCGCATCTCGATGCGGCGCGCCTTCGGGTTGGACACGTACGGAATGCGGCACGAAGCCGAACGGTTACGAGCCGAGTAGGCCAGCATCACCGGCGCCTCGAAGCCCGGCACCAGGCGCTTGTAGCTGTTGGTCGAGGCATTGGCGAAGGCGTTGATGGCGCGGGCATGCTTGAACACGCCGCCGATGTACCACAGCGCCATCTGGCTCAGGCCGCCGTAGCCGTCACCGGTGAACAGGTTGGTACCGCCCTTGGCGAGCGACTGGTGCACATGCATGCCGCTGCCGTTGTCGCCGACGATGGGCTTGGGCATGAAGGTGGCGGTCTTGCCGTTGCGGTGGGCGACGTTCTTGATGATGTACTTCATCGTGAACAGTTCGTCGGCCTTCTTCACCAGCGAGTTGAACTTGGTGCCGATCTCGCACTGGCCGGCGTTGGCCACTTCGTGGTGGTGCACCTCGACCTCGATGCCGGCCTCGGTCAGCAGCTTGCACATCTCGGCGCGGATGTCGTGCAGGGTGTCGCTGGGCGCGACCGGGAAGTAGCCGCCCTTGATGCCGGGGCGATAGCCGGTGTTTCCGCCTTCGTACTTCTTCTTGCTGTTCCAGTGCGCTTCCTCGGAGTCGATCTCGAAGAAGGTGTTGCCCATTTCGTTCGCGTAGCGCACCGAATCGAAGATGAAGAACTCGGGCTCGGGACCGAAGAAGGCCTGGTCGGCGATGCCGCTGGCCTTGAGGTAGGCCTCGGCGCGCTTGGCGACGCCGCGGGGGCAGCGCGAATAGCCCTGCATGGTGGCCGGGTCGAGCACGTCGCAGACCAGGATCAGGGTCGGATCGGCGGTGAAGGGGTCGATGAGCGCGGTATCCGGATCCGGCAGCAGCACCATGTCGGACTCGTTGATGCCCTTCCAGCCCGAGATCGAGCTGCCGTCGAACATCTTGCCGTCCTCGAACAGCGCCGGCTCGACGATCGAAACCGGGTAGGTCACGTGGTGCTGGACGCCGCGCGGATCAGCGAAGCGCAGGTCCACGAACTCGATGTCGTGGTCCTTGATGAGCTTTTCGATGTGGCTGTAGGACATGGAAGGTTTCCTGGCGGGTTTGGGTCTGCTCGGGTAGCTGCAAGGGGTGTGCCAAGCCGAGAGGAATCCCAAGTGTCTGATTTTAAATACGTTCGGCAGAGGGTCGACAGACTGAATGCACCGTAGTGGTGCAGCTTGGATCGTCGTTTCCCCGCGGGCGGGCATCTGACCTTGGAGGAGCGGCTTCAGCCG
>CAXAYM010000147.1:0-5734 GCA_963973175.1 uncultured Arenimonas sp. | reverse complement strand
CGACATGCTGCGCCTGCCGAGCATTCCGCAGAGCGGCGACATCCGCGTCGGCGACCGCCTGGTCACCTCCGGCATCGGTGGCCGCTTCCCTGCCGGCTTCCCCGTGGGCGTCGTCGAAAGCGTGCAGCCGGACGAAACCCAGCTCTTCGTTGTCGCCGAGGCCCGGCCCTCGGCGCGCCTGGACCGCGGCGTCGAAGTGCTGCTGGTCAACAACATCACCAGCGGCGTCGATGCCGGCCCGTCGCTGCCGCCGCCCCCGGCGCCGGTCGAAGAAGACGCCGACACCGGGGACGGCACCGCCGCGCCCGCCGAGGCCAGCGCCGCAAGCGATCCGGTCGACCCGGAGCCCGCCGAATGAACCGCGGACCCTCCGGCTGGCTGCTCTACGGCGGCCTGTTCATCGCCCTGCTGCTGATGGTCGTGCCCCTGCCCGAGGGCATGGACCTGGCGCGCCCCTACGTGCTGGCCATGCTGCTGTGTTACTGGCTGCTCGAGACGCCGGACCAGGTTGGCCTGGGCACCGCCTTCCTCGCCGGCCTGGCCGCCGACCTGGTCGCCGGCACGCTGCTGGGCGAACAGGCCCTGCGCCTGGTGGTGATGGCCTTCCTGGTACAGCGTTTCCGCGCCCGCCTGCGCTTCTTCCCACTGTGGCAGCAGGCCCTGGCGGTGTTCGCGCTGCTGGTTAACGACCGCCTCGTCGACCAGGCCATCCACGCCGTGGCCGGCAATGGCTGGCTGCCGTGGGCGAGCTGGCTGTCGCCGGTGCTGGGTTTTGCACTCTGGCCCTGGCTGTTCCTGCTGCTCGACGGGATGCGGCTGCGCACGCGCGACCGCGCCGGCTGACGCATGCGCAGCATCCCGCGCCGCAAGCTCAAGAACCTGCACGCGGAAGCGGCGCAGTTCGACCGGCGTGCGATCGTCGGCTTCATCGCCATCGCGCTGGCACTGCTGGGACTGGCCGCGGGCTACTTCCGCCTGCAGGTGCTGCAGCACGAGGAATACCAGCTTCGCTCCGAAGCCAACCGCATCAAACCGCGCCCCATCGTGCCGGCGCGCGGCCTGATCTACGACCGCAACGGCCGCCTGCTGGCGGACAACGTGCCCGCCTATCGTCTCGAGATCGTGGCCGAGCAGGTCGATGACCTCGATGCGACGCTGGCGCAGCTGGCCGGGCTGGTCGAGCTCGATCCGGAGGACATCGAACGTTTCCTCGAAGCGCGCCGCGCCACCCGCAGTTTCCGGCCGGTGCCGCTGAAGCTGCGACTGAGCGAAGGCGAACTGGCGCGCCTGGCCGTCAACCGCCACCGTTTCCCGGGCGTGGAAGTGGTGCCCTACCTCACGCGTCGTTATCCCTACGGCGACCTGTTCGCGCACGTCATCGGCTACGTCGGTCGCGTCGACGCCGACGACCTGGCGGCGATGGGCGACAGCCGCAATGCCGCGCTCACGCACATCGGCAAGGCCGGCATCGAGCGTTATTACGAAGAGCGCTTGCGCGGCGAGATCGGCTACGAAGAAGTCGAAACCAACGTCGAGGGCCGCGCCCTCGGGGTCGTGCGCCGCCAGCCCGCGACGCCCGGCACCGACCTGCGCCTGACCGTCGATGCGCGCCTGCAGCAGGCGATGGTCGATGCCTTCGAAGGCCAGCACGGCGCGGCGATCGCCATCGACCCGCGAAACGGCGAGATCCTGGGCATGGTCAGCCTGCCCAGCTACGACCCGAACCTGTTCATCAACGGCATCAGCCACCCTGACTGGCAGGCGCTGCAGGCGCCGTCGCGGCCGCTGTTCAATCGCAACGTGCTGGGCGGGGCGCCGCCCGGTTCCACCATCAAGCCCTTCATGGCCCTGGCGGCCCTGGAAGCGGGAATCCGCACGCCGGAATACGAAACGCTGTCCACGGGCGAGTTCTTCCTGCCCGGCCAGGCCCGCGGTTACCGCGACTGGCGCCCCGGCGGCCACGGCCGCGTGAACCTGCGCGAGTCGCTGGCGCAGTCGGTGAACACCTATTACTTCGAACTGGCGGTCGAACTGGGCGTGGACCGCATCGATCCTTTCTTTGAGCGCCTGGGCTTCGGCAAGCCCACGGGCATCGACCTGGCGGGCGAGATTCCCGGCGTGCGGCCTTCGCGCCGCTGGAAGCGCCTGCAGTACAACCAGAACTGGTTCCCCGGCGACACCGTCAACGCCGCCATCGGCCAGGGCTTCTGGGTGACCACGCCGCTGCAGCTGGCCCAGGCCACCGCGGTGCTCGCCAACGGCGGCCTGCTGTTCCGGCCACACCTGCTGCAGGCCAGCCAGGCCGGCTTCAACCAGCCGCTGCAGCCCGAGCCGCAGCTGCCGGGGCGGCGCGTCATCGACAGCCCCGGGGATCTTGCCGCGGTCAACGAGGGCCTCGAGGCGGTGATGCACGGGCCCACCGGTTCGGCCCGCGCCGCCGGTGCGGATGCGGCTTACCGCATGGCCGGCAAGACCGGCACCGCCCAGCGCGTCAGCCGGCGCGGCACCGAACGCATGAATCCCAAGGACCTGCCCTACCACCTGCGCCACCAGGCCTGGTTCATCGGCTTCGCGCCGGTGGAGGCGCCGGAGATCGCCGTCGTGGTCCTGGTCGAACACGGCGGCTCGGGCAGCGGCGCCGCGGCGCCGGTGGCGCGCCGGATCATGGATGCCTGGCTGCTGCCGGTCGCCGACGAGGCGGCGCCATGAGCGGGCTGCTGCGCTGGCTGGCGATGCTGTTCGACCGCATCTTCGAAAAGGTGGACCTGCCGCTGCTGCTGGCGCTGGTGGCGCTGATGGGGGTCAGCCTGGTGGTGCTCGCCAGCGCCTCGGGCGAAAACATGCGCCTGGTGATGTCGCAAGGGGCACGCTTCGGCGTCGGCCTGGTGGCGCTATTGCTGCTTTCGCGGGTGACGCCGGCGAAATTCCGGCTATGGACCCCGCTGGCCTATGGCGGCAGCCTGGTGCTGCTGGCGGCGGTGTTCGTGTTCGGCACCGGACGCAGCGCCAACCTCTGGCTCAACCTCGGCGTGTTCTACCTGCAGCCGGGCGAACTGCTGAAGCTGACGGTGCCGATGATGCTGGCCTGGTACCTGCACTCGGTGCCCCTGCCGCCGGGCTGGCGGGTGCTGGCCGTCTGCGCCGGCATCATCGGGCTGCCGGTGGTGATGATCGTGCTCCAGCCCGACCTGGGCACCGGCATGCTGGTGGCGGCCTCGGGCGTGTTCGCGATTTTCCTGGCCGGTATCGCCTGGTGGCGGATCGGGCTGTTCGCGGGCCTGGGCCTGGCGGCCCTGCCGGCGGCCTGGCCCTTCCTGCTGCCGCACCAGCGCGAGCGCATCCTCACCTTCATGAATCCCGAGAACGATCCGCTGGGCGCGGGCTGGAACATCATCCAGTCCAAGATCGCGATCGGTTCGGGCGGACTCACCGGCAAGGGCTGGGGGCAGGGCAGCCAGTCGCACCTGGATTTCCTGCCCGAACACACCACCGACTTTGTTTTTTCGGTGCTCAGCGAGGAGTTCGGCTGGGCCGGCGTGGTCACGGTGCTCGCGCTCTACCTGTTCGTGGTCGGCCGCTGCCTGTGGATCGCTACCCAGGCCCGGGACGGTTTCGCCCGCCTGCTGGCCGGCACCCTGGCGATGACCTTCTCCGTCTACGTGGTCGTGAACGGCGGCATGGTCGCCGGCCTGCTGCCCGTGGTTGGCGTGCCGATGCCGCTGGTCAGCTTCGGCGGCACCTCGGCGGTGTCGCTGCTGGTGGGCTTCGGCATGGTGATGTCGGTGCACGCCCACCGGAAATTCATGGCCAACTGAACCGGATCGGCCCGGCCGCCGTGTTAAATTGCCGGCACTCCGTTAGGCTGGTTTCCATGCGCACTTTCCTGCTTCGTGTTTCCTCGCTGCTGCTGGCCGTGTCGGCCGCCGCGGCCGCCGCCAACCCGTCGCCGGACCCGGCCCTGCGCCAGGCGTTCCTGGAACACGCGAACAGCGAATACGGGCTCCCGGCCGCGGACGTCGAAGCTTGGCTGGCCCGGTCGGAGTACCGGCAGAGCATCGTCAACGCGATGTCGCGGCCCGCGGAAAAGGTGAAACCCTGGCGCGACTACCGGCCGATCTTCATCTCCGACAAGCGCATCCGCGACGGCCAGGCTTTCCTCGCCCGCCACCGCGACGCGCTGGCGAAGGTCGAGGCCGACACCGGCGTGCCGGCCGAGATGATCGTCGCGATCATCGGCGTCGAAACCAGCTACGGCGGCAACACCGGCAGCTACCCGGTGCTCGATGCGCTGTACACGCTGGGCTTCTTCTACCCGGTCAGCGGCGACCCCGGCCAGGTGGAGCGTGAAGCCGCCCGCGGCCGCTTCTTCCGCGACGAGCTGGCCCAGGTGATGCTGCTGGCCAGGGAGGAAAACCTCGACCTGGCGTCGCTCAAGGGCAGCTACGCCGGCGCGATGGGCTACGGCCAGTTCATGCCCTCGAGCTACCGCGCCTACGCCCGGGACGGCGATGGCGATGGCCGCCGCGACCTGTTCGGTTCGCTTGATGACGTGTTCGCGTCGATCGCCAACTATTTCGTCGCCCACGGCTGGCAGGCCGGCGAACCGGTCGTGGCCCTGGCCAGGGCGGAAGACGGCGTCGAAGCCTTCAAGCCCGAGGGCCTGGAGGCGCGATACAGCCTGGCCGAGCTCGGCGAGAAGGGCTACCGCCCGGCCGAGGCCCTGGGCCACGACCACAAGGCGACCCTGGTCACGCTCGAAGGCGAGAACGGCACCGAGCACTGGTTCGGCTTCCAGAATTTCTACACGATCACCCGCTACAACCGCTCGCCGATGTACGCGATGGCGGTGTACCAGCTCTCGCGCGAAATCGCCGCCGGCACCGGGGTCGCCGCCGCGCCATGAGGGCCGGCCTGGCCTGCGTGGTGCTGCTGCTGGCGGCCTGCGCCGGCAAGCCCACCCGCCCGGACGTGCCGGTGACGGAGCCGGCGGGCAGCCCACGCTCCGCCCCGGCGCCGGGACCCGCCGCGGCGTCCGCCCAGGCGCTGCAGGCAGCCTGCCTGCAGGTGCGCGAACACCGCGACGAGGACTACACCGCGGGCGGCCTCTACGCGCCCGGCGTGCCCGACTCCGCCCCGACCGATCCGCTGGACATCAGCGGCCTGGCCGAACCCGAACCGCGCCACGAACCGCTGGCGCGTTACGGCAACCGCTCGCCCTACACCGTCCTGGGCAAGAGTTACCGCGTGCTGGATCGGGCCGAAGGCTACCGGGAACGCGGCATCGCCTCCTGGTATGGCCAGAAATTCCACGGCCGGCATACCTCGAGCCGCGAGATCTACGACATGTGCAGCTTCAGCGCGGCGCACAAGACCCTGCCGCTTCCCAGCTTCGCGCGGGTCACCCGCCTGGACACCGGCGACAGCGTGGTGGTGCGGGTCAACGACCGCGGCCCCTTCCACGACGGCCGCATCATCGACCTGAGCTATGCGGCGGCGGTGAAGCTGGGCCTGGATCGCAGCGGCACCGCCAAGGTCGAGGTCGAGGCCCTGGTGCCCGCTGGCGATGCCCCGCGCCTCGCAGCCACCGACCCGGCGACGCGCCTTCCCGCGTTGGCGCCGGCTCCGGTGCCGGCCGCGGCGCCCGCTGATGATGGCCGCCGCCGGATCCTCCAGGTGGGCGCCTACCGCGAGCGCGACAATGCCCGCCGCATCGCCCGCCAGATCGAGGACGCCG
>CAXAYM010000146.1:0-5844 GCA_963973175.1 uncultured Arenimonas sp. | reverse complement strand
ATCGGTTCGGCCGGGCCGTCCTCGAGCGGCCCATCCGGCGTCAGCAGGGCGTGTTCGAACTCGAGCCGGATGCCCTGCCCGCCGCGGACCAGCCGCAGGGTCTGGGCGTGCGGGCCGCCGTAGGACAGATAACCCGGCATCGCGGACACGAAGCGCAGTTCGTCGCCTTCGAGCTCGAAGACGGGCGCCGGTTCGCCGGCACGCGCCACCTCCATCGGCATCAGCAGCGCCCCTTCGAGCTGTCGGCGCAGGAAACCCTGGACGCCGCGCAGGCGTTCGGCGCGGCGCGCCTCCTCTTCGGCCACCGTGGTCGCCCGCGTGGCATTGCTCACCGCCGCGAAGGCCAGCGCCATGCCGGCGGCCAGCAGCGCGGTTGCCATGAGCACCTCGATCAGGCTGAAGCCACGCTGCGCCCTCATTCCGGCGACTCCAGCGGCGACAGGGGATATCGCGCCCGCAGGCTGGTGAAGCGCAGTTCGCGCTGGTACTCGTCGTAGCCCCAGCGCACGTCCAGCTGCAGCTGGTAGAGCACCGGCGCGACGGCCTGGACGCGCCCGGCCAGTTCGATCGGCTCAAGGTCGAGCGCATCTTCCGGCAGCGGGGCCGGGTCGGGCACCTCGACCACCTCCAGCGTCCACCGGTAGCGGCCGTCGGCCGATTCGCCCTGGCGGCTGCCCGGCTCGATGGGCGTGAGCACGCCGACTTCGGAAAGCAGGCTTTCGGCCAGCAGCGTCGCGCCGGTGGCCTGGTCGGCCTGCCGGACCTGGGCCAGCCCGCCGCCGAGGATGGCAACCAGGATGCCCAGGGCCACCGCCAGCAGGACGAAGGCGATCATCACCTCGATCAGGCTGAAACCACGCTGGCGTCTCACGGTGGCCCCTCGCCGCGCTGGAGGCTGACGTCGCCGGTCAGCCAGGCCACGTCCACGCGCCAGGCGGCGCCGCCGCGGCGCAGCACGATGCGGCCGCCGGTGGCGGCGCCCTCCGGGAAGAACTTGATGGCCGCCTGGCCGCGCGCGGGCTGTTCCTGCCGGGCGGCGGTGGCCAGCAGCTCGATATCCGCCGGCAGCGTGCCCTGGCGATCACCCACCGATCGCCAGGCATGCGACTGCACATCGATCACGAAGGACTGCGGGCGGCCCGTGGCGATGGCCTGGGCGCGGGTGAAGCGAAGTTCGGCGGCCACCTCGCGGGCAGCGTCGCGAAGCTCGCGGCCGGGCAGCGCACGCGACATGGCCATGGCCCCGAGGCCGGCCAGCGCGGCCACCAGCGCCACGACCACCAGCAGCTCGATCAGCGACAGGCCACGCTGGGTGTTCATCCTCGTGGCGTCGGAAAAATCACGGCTTGCGGATGTCGGCGTTGACGCTCTCGCCGCCGGCCTGCTGGTCGGCGCCCAGGCTCACCAGCTCGAACGGACCGGCGCTGCCGGGGCGGCGCAGCTCGATGTCGCTGCCCCAGGGATCCTTCAACTCTTCGGCCTTGGCGTAGGGACCGAGCCAGCCGGAGTGGCCCGGCGAGGTCACCAGCTGTTCGAGCGAGTCGGGCAGCCGGCCGGTGTCCATGCGGTACTGGTCGATCTTGCCGGCCAGGGTGATCAGCTGGCTTTCGGCGATCTTGACGTTCGCGCGGTCCTGGCTGCCCATCACGCGGCTGGTGATCAGGGCCAGCACGCCGCCGATCAGGACGATGACGATCATCAGTTCGATCAGGCTCATGCCGCGCTGGCGGCGGGAAGCATTGGAATGGTTTCGCATGGGTCAGCCTATGGCGTTGGTCAGGTCGTAGATGGGCAGCAGCACGGAAAGGATGATCACCGCGACCACGGCCGTCATGAAGATGGTCAGCGCCGGCACCAGCGCCGCCATCAGGCGGTCGAGGGCATTGCCGGTCTCGCGGTCGAAGGTGTCGGCCACCTTGAGCAGCATGGTATCGAGTTCACCTGACTCCTCGCCCACCTGGATCATCTGGACCGCCAGTCGGGGAAACACTTTCTGGCGCCCCAAGGCGTAACCGAGGCCGCTGCCGGTCTTGACCTCCTCGGCGGCCAGCTCCACGGCATTGGCCAGCACGCGATTGGACAGCACGGGGCGGGAAAGGTTCAGGGCGGTGAGCAGCGGCACGCCATTGCGCACCAGGGTGCCCAGGGTGCGGGCCAGCCGGGCGGTATCCATGCGCGCCGCCAGGTCGCCGATGTAGCGCAGGCGCAGCAGGCGGGCGTCCAGTGCCAGCCTCGACTGCGGCCGGCGCAGGCGCGAGGCCAGCAGCATGGCGCCTCCAACCACCGCCAAGAGCAGCAGCCACCACCAGGCGCGCACGAACAGGCTGGCCTGCAGCACCACTTCCGAATACCAGGGCAGTTCGGCGTTCATGCTTTCGAACAGCGTCTGGAACTGCGGGACGACGACGGCCATCAGGAAGCCCACCGACGCCACCACCATCACCACCAGGATCACCGGGTAGATCAGCGCATTGACGACGCGGCCGCGCAGGCTGGCGCTGCGTTCGAGGTAGTCGGCCAGGCGGCGCAGGGCTTCGTGCACATTGCCGCCGGCCTCGCCGGCACGCACCAGGTTGACGTAGAGCCGGGAGAAGGCGCCGTGCTGCTGCTCCAGCGCGGTGGACAGCGGCGCACCGGCGCGCACGGCGTCGCGGATGCGTTCGATGACGCGCCGCGCCTGCGCGCCTTCGGGCAGGTCCAGCAGGATGCCGAGGGCGCGGTCGAGCGGCTGGCCGGCGCCGAGGAGCGTGGCCAGCTGCTGGGTGAACTGCAGCACCTGCTCGTCGCCGAACTCCTTGCGGCGCAGCAGGCCGGCCCAGCCCTCGCCCGCCCCGCCGGCATCGCTGCGGCGGGCGTCGATCGGCAGGTGGCCCTGTTCCTGGAGCTTGAGCACCACGTCTTCGGCGCTGGCGGCCTCCATGTGGCCTTCCAGGGTTTCGCCCGCGGTGGACAGCGCCTTGTAGCGGAACAGCGGCATCGGCTCAGGCTTCCTGGGTGACGCGCAGGACTTCCTCGATGGTCGTCAGCCCCTGCATGGCCTTGAGCAGGCCGTCCTCGTACATGGTGCGCATGCCGCGGGCGCGGGCGGCGTCCTCGAGTTCGCCCATGCCGGCGTGCTGCATCACCAGACGGCGCAGCTCGTCGTCCATGACCAGGAATTCCATGATCGTGGTGCGGCCCAGGTAGCCGGTGGGCGTCAGGGCGGAAGGCTTCGGGCGGTACAGGTGGATCGGGCCTTCAGGCTGGAAACGGCGCAGGCCGAATTCCTCGATCACCTCCGGCAGCGCCTCGTACTTCTCGGCGTGCGTCGGTTCGATGCGACGCACCAGGCGCTGGGCCAGGATGCCGTTCACCGTGGAGGTGAGCAGGTAGTCCTCGACGCCCATGTCCATCATGCGGGTGATGCCACCGGCGGCGTTGTTGGTGTGCAGCGTCGACAGCACCAGGTGGCCGGTGAGCGCCGACTGGATGGCGATGCGCGAGGTTTCCAGATCGCGCATTTCGCCGATCATGATGATGTCCGGGTCCTGGCGCACGATGGACCGCAGGGCCTGGGCGAAGTCCAGGCCGATCTGCGGCTTGGCCTGGATCTGGTTGATGCCCTCGATCTGGTATTCGACCGGGTCCTCGACGGTGATGATCTTCACGTCGGGGGTGTTGAGCTGGCTCAGCGCGGCGTAAAGCGTGGTGGTCTTGCCCGAACCGGTGGGGCCGGTGACCAGCAGGATGCCGTGCGGCTGTTCGAGCACCTTGACGAACTTGTCCAGGAACTCGTCGGTGAAGCCCAGGGCCTTGAAGTCCAGCACCACCGACTCGCGGTCGAGCAGGCGCATGACCACGGATTCGCCGTGTGCCGTCGGCACGGAGGAAACACGAAGGTCGAGCTCCTTGCCCTGCACGCGCACCATGATGCGGCCGTCCTGCGGCAGCCGCCGCTCGGCGATGTTGAGCTTGGCCATGATCTTGATGCGCGAGATCACCGCGGCGGTGAGGTTGGCCGGCGGCGATTCGGCTTCCTCGAGCACGCCGTCGACGCGGTAGCGCACCTTCAGGCGGTTTTCGAAGGGTTCGATATGGATGTCCGACGCACGCAGCTCGACCGCGCGCTGGATCACCAGGTTCACCAGGCGGATGACCGGCGCTTCGGAGGCGAGGTCGCGCAATTGTTCGACGTCGGCTTCATCGCCGGCGGCCTCGTCGCCGAGGTTTTCGACGATGGTGCCCATGGCCGAACGGCCGGTGCCGTAATAACGTTCGATCAGGTCGGCGATCTCGGCGCGCAGGCCCACGGAGATCCGCACCTGGCGGCCGGTGGCCAGGGCCACGGCCTGGGCGGCATAAGGGTCCTGGGGCTCGGCGACCAGCAGGTCGACGTGGCCCTCGTCCTCGCCCACCGGGCAGGCCGAGACCTGCTTGAGGAAACGCGGCGAAAGCTGGACCCCCGGCGGCGGCGATTCCGGGCAGTCCTTGGTCGACAGCAGGGGCAGGCCCATCACCTCGGCGGAGGTCTCGGCCATGTCCCGCTCGGACACCATGCCCAGGCGGACCAGCAGGGCGACCAGCGAGCCGCCCGCCTCGGCGTGCAGGCGCTGCGCCCGGGCCAGGTCGACGTCCCGCAGCCGGCCGCGTTCGGCCAGGGCGGCGGCGATGGCCGCGTCGGTGTCGAGGTCTCGGTTCTGGAGCGCTGCACTCAAGGGAAAGCCCGGCGGTAGGGGGTCGCGGTTCGAAACTGTAGCAGCTTCCCCGGGGACGACGATCCTGTGACAGTTGGCACAAGCCGGCGCATACTGTTTGTGGACAATCGTTCCACACAATCCGATCCCTAGGGGGGAATCCATGAAGCTTTCCAAGCGTGCGCTGGCAGGGGCGTCGACCCTGGCCCTGTGTCTTTCCGCCGGTTTCGCGACCGCTGCGCCGGTGCCGTCGAACCAGAACATCGCGACCGGTTTCGGCTCGACCCAGTGGTTCGTGGGCGAGTTCGGCGCGACCTCGGGCGGCCCGTTCGGCGGCAGCTGCAGCGGCGGCGGCCCGGGCCTGGCGATCAGCGACGCCAGCGGCCCGACCGGCGCCAGCGATGCGTATGACATCGCCTGGTCCATCTGGGTCAATGGCGCCGTCTACAGCGCCGGCCCGACCGTCGACCTGACCGGCACCACCTACACCGCCCCGGTCTCGGTCATGTCGGGCCTGAACGTCTCCGTGCAGTACCACTTCGTGCCGGAAGACGCCGTCGCCCGCATCCTGGTGTCGCTGGAAAACGCCGGCGCCAGCGCCGTGGCCACCACCCTGCAGGTCAGCAACAACTGGGGCTCCGACGGCGGCACCGTCGTCCGCGCCACGTCCTCGGGCGACACCACCGTCGCCACCGACGACCGCTGGATCATCACCAGCGACGGCGGCCCCTCCGACCCGGTAAACCTGTCGGTCATGTACGGCGACGGGGCCGGCGTCACGCCTTCCAGCTACGTCACCACCCTGTTCAACTGCGCGGGCCCCCAAGGCCTGGGCACCACGTTCAACCTGAACGTGCCGGCCGGCCAGACCCAGCGCCTGATGTTCTTTGCCGGTCTCGGCGGCGTGATGGAAAACAACAACCTCGTCGCCTCGGCCCAGGCCAGCGCCAGCTTCTTCACCGACCTGGGCAGCCTGGAACCGAACTGGATCGGCGACCTGAGCCAGGCCGAACTGGACAGCATCGTCAACTGGGGTCCCGGGGCGCCGGCCTTCAGCACCTGCGCGGGCGAGGGTTACACCGGTGACCAGCTCAAGCTGTGCCAGATCATCTGCAACTCGTCGCTGACCGGCAAGCCGATCACCCCGCTGGTCCGCCCGTGGACCAGCACC
>CAXAYM010000145.1:0-5870 GCA_963973175.1 uncultured Arenimonas sp. | reverse complement strand
GGCCGGCCTGGGCGTGGTGACCAAGGGCGTGGGTTTCCTGCCGCTGCTGGCGCTGATCCCGTTCGCGCTGTTCGCGCGGCGCGACTGGCAGGGCATCGCGCCGATGGGCGTGGGCAATGGCTGGCGCTGGGCCGGCGGCGCGCTGGCGTTTTTCGCCGCGATCGGCCTGTGGCTGGTGCCGGTGCTCGCCGTCGGCCTGACCAGCGGCAACCCCGAGCACGCCGAATACCTGCGCAACATCCTGTTCAAGCAGACCGCGCAGCGTTACGCCGATCCCTGGCACCACACCGAGCCCTTCTGGTACTTCGGCCAGGTCGTGCTGTTCTTCTGGCTGCCTTTCTCGCTGGCCTTGCCCTGGCTGGTGAAACCCTGGGCCCGGGCCTGGCGCGGAAAGGATGCCCGCGTCTGGCTGCCGCTGGCCTGGTTCGCGCTGGTGCTGCTGTTCTTCAGCGCCAGCGCCGGCAAACGCGACATGTACTTGCTGCCGGCGCTGCCCGCGCTGGCGCTGGCGGCGGCGCCGTTCCTCGACGCTATCGCCGGCCGCCGGGGCTTCAGGCTGGCGGTGATGGTCTTCACCCTGTTTCTGGCCGCCCTGTTGTTCACGGTGGGAGCGCTGGGACTCTGGAGCGACGTCGGCCTGTTCTCGCGCCAGGTGACCGATCGCGGCCTGGGCGACGAAGTGCGCTGGATCTGGGGCATGCTGGCTGCGGCCGGCGGCCTGTCCCTGCTTGCGGTCGCGCTGGCGCGGCTGCGCGCTGCGCTGGCGGCCTGCGCCCTGTTCCTGGTGCTGCTGTGGTCGGGGTATGGCTTCGTGGTGCATCCGGTGCTCGACGACGAGAGTTCGGCGCGTGAAGTCATGCAGCGTGCCCGCGTGTTGGCTGGCCCCGGTGTCGCCCTGGGCCTGGTGGACTGGAAGGAACAGAACCTGCTCCAGGCCGTGGGCCCGGTGGCGGAATTCGGATTCCGGCGACCGCCGGCGCAGCAACTGGCGGCGGGCCAGGCCTGGCTGGCCGCCGATCCGCAAGCGCGCATGCTGCTGGTCCAGCGTTCCGACGCCCTCGATTGCGTGGACTTCGACCCGGCGGCCGGCGCCCGCCCCGTCGGCATGGCCAACCGGCGCGAATGGTGGCTGCTGGCGCCGCAGGCGCTTTCAGGCTGTACCCCTGAAGCCACGCGAGTAGACTAGCGCCGCATGAAGATCCTCATCCTGGGTGCAGGGCAGGTCGGTACGTCGGTGGCCTCGGCGCTGGCGTCCGAAAACAACGACATCACCGTCGTCGACACCGACCACCAGCGCCTGCGCGACCTGGCGGAAAAGCTCGACATCCGCACCGTCGTCGGCCACGCCTCGCTGCCCGACGTGCTGGCCCAGGCCGGCGCCGAGGAAGCCGAGCTGCTGGTCGCCGTCACCTCCAGCGACGAAGTGAACCTGATCGCCTGCCAGGTCGCCCAGCACCAGTTCCGCACGCCCACCCGGGTGGCGCGCCTGCGCGAGGCCCAGTACCTGGACGTGGCCGCGTTGGCCGACCCCGAGCACTCCGCGGTCAGTGCCGCGATCAGCCCCGAGCAGCTGGTCTGCCGCCACGTCGAGCGCCTGATCGAATACCCCGGCGCGCTGCAGGTGCTCGATTTCGCCGAAGGCCGGGTGCAGCTGGTGGCGGTGCGCGCCGTGCCCGGCGGCGCCCTGGTCGGCCACGAGATCCGCGAGCTACGCGAGCACCTGCCCACCGGCGTTGACGCGCGCGTCGCCGCCATCTTCCGCAAGGGCCGGCCGGTGCAGCCCGAAGGCACCACCGTCATCGAGGTGGATGACGAGGTGTTCTTCCTCGCCGAACGCAAGCACATCCTCACGGTGATGGCCGAACTGCGCCGCGTTGACATGCGCCCGGCCCGCCGCCTGCTGATCGCCGGCGGCGGCAACATCGGCCGCAACCTCGCGCGCAGCCTGGAAGGGCGGTATTCGGTGAAGGTGCTCGAACGTTCCCGCGAACGTGCCCGCGGCATCGCCGAAGACCTGCTCAACTCCATCGTGCTGGTGGGCGACTGCGCCGACGAGGACCTGCTGCGCGAAGAAAACATCGACCAGACCGACGTCTATTGCGCGATGACCAACGACGACGAGGCCAACATCCTCTCGGCGATGCTGGCCAAGCGCATGGGCTGCCCGCGCGTGATCTCGCTGATCAACCGGCCCAGCTACGCCGAGCTGGTGGAAGGCGGCAGCATCGACATCGCCGTCAGCCCGCAGCTGGTCACCCTGGGCGCGTTGCTGGCGCACATCCGCGAAGGCGCGCCGGCGCGGGTGTACTCGCTGCGCCGCGGCGCCGCCGAGGCGATCGAGGCCGTGGTGCGCGGCGACGCCCGCACCTCGCGCGTGATCGGCCGCGCGCTGGACGAACTCGAGCTTCCCCCGGCCACCACCATCGGCGGCATCGTGCGCGGCGAGAAGCTTCTGATCGCCCACCACGACGTTGTCATCGAACAGGGCGACCACGTCATCCTGTTCGTGATGGACAAGCGCGAGATGGCGCGCGTCAGCGCCCTGTTCCAGACCGGGGCGACCTGGCTGTGAGCCAACGCTTCCGCGCGATCCAGCGCATCCTGGGCGTGATCATCGTCCTCTCGTCGCTGAGCAAGCTGCTGCCAGGGTTCCTGGCGTTGGCCTGGGGCGAGGAGGGCACGGCAACGGTCTTCTTCGGCAGCTTCGTCGCCAGCAGCGTGGTCGGGCTGGCGCTGTGGCTGCCGGTGCGCAGCGTCAACTACGAGCTGCGCCTGCGCGACGGGTTCCTGATCGTCACCTTCACCTGGTTCTTTGCCAGTCTCGTCTCGGCGTTGCCCTTCGTGCACGGCCCGCCGCACCTGGATTACGCCGAAGCCTTCTTCGAGGCCACCTCGGGCCTGACCACCACCGGCGCCACCGTCATCGCCAACCTCGACGCGCTGCCGCGCAGCGTGCTGTTCTACCGGCAGCTGCTCCAATTCCTGGGCGGCATGGGCATCGTGATCCTGGCGGTGGCGATCCTGCCGATGCTCAAGATCGGCGGCACCCAGCTCTTCCGCGCCGAGAGCACCGGCCCGACCAAGGACACCAAGCTCACCCCGCGCATCGCGCAAACGGCCAAGGCGCTGTGGGGCGTGTATTTCGGACTGACCGTGCTGTGTGCGGGCGCGTACTGGGCCGCCGGCATGAGCCTGTTCGACGCCATCTGCCATTCGCTGTCGACGGTGTCGACCGCGGGCTTCTCCACCCACGACGCCGCGCTCGACTACTGGAACAGTCCGCTGATCGACTGGGTCGCGATCATCTTCATGACGCTCGGCGGCATCAACTTCGGCCTGCACTTCGTCGCCTGGCGGCGCGCGTCGATGAGCGTCTACGGCAGCGATTCCGAGCTGCGCTCCTACCTGCGCATCCTGGCGGTGGCCGCGGTGGTGATCACGCTGGTGGCATGGGCCGGGGGCAGCTTCGACAGCTTCGGCGAGTCCTTCCGCCGGGCGACGTTCCAGGTGGTGTCGGCGATGACGACCACCGGCTTCTCCACCATGTCCTTCCACGAGTGGGCGCACCCGGCGCCGCTGCTGATCGTCGGCCTGGCCTTCATCGGCGGCTGTTCCGGCTCGACCGTCGGCGGCCTCAAGGTCGCCCGCGTGGTGATGGTGGTGCGCCAGGGCTTTCGCGAGATCAAGCAGCTGGTGCACCCGAAGGCACAGTTCCTGGTGAAGATGGGCGGCCGCCGCGTGTCCGAGTCGGTGGTGCTCTCGGTCAGCGGTTTCATCGCGATCTGGATGCTGTGCTTCGTGGTGCTGATGGTCGGTTTCAACCTGGCGGGCCTGGACCTGGAGTCGTCCTTCGGCGGCGCCGTGGCCACGCTCACCAACCTCGGCCCCGGCCTGGGCAGCGTCGCCCTCACCTGGGCGCATGCCGGCGATCCGGCGATCTGGCTCGGCAGCCTGGGCATGATCCTGGGCCGCCTGGAAGTGTTCTCGCTGCTCGTGCTGCTTACGCCGGCGTTCTGGCGGGAGTAGCCGCGGCCTCCATCGCCGTCGCGAGCTGGTCGCGCAGGGCCATGGCCTCTTCGGCCGGCAGGTAGCGGATGCGCAGCGGCGCGTCGAAGGGGCTGGCGCCGACGGTGTCCATCAGCAGCGTCGCCATGCCGTGGTAACGGTCGATCGGCGACTGCACCAGCACCAGCGACTGGATCTTGCGCACCTCGGCGAAGCGCCAGCGTTTGTCCAGCCAACCTTCGCGCACCGCGATCACGCCCTCTTCCTCGCTCCAGCCGGCGTGCCGGGCCCAGACGATCGCCCGCAGCAGGAACAGCGGCACCAGCAGCAGGGCCGCCGCCCCGATCGGCCCCTTGAGGAAGATCGCCACGCCCGCCAGGGCCAGGCTCAGCAGCGCCGGGAAGGTGAACTGCCGGCGCCAGGCGCGGGGATGCAGCCGCCGCCAGGCGTGCATCGGCCAGTGGCCCACCGGCAGCAGGTGCTGGACCAGTTCATTGATCTTGTCGGGCGTGGCGACCGGGGCCAGTTCGCGCAGCGAGCGCTGGTCGTTCGCGGTCTCGATCGAGGCGCTGTCCACGCGCAGGCTCTGCCGGCCGAACAGGCGGTGCAGCAGGCCTTCGCGCAGGCTCCAGGCCTGGATGCGCGAGCGCGGCATGTTCGCGCGCAGACGCGTGAGCAGCCCGCGCTGCGCGCTCAGGCGCCGGCCCTGCTCGGTCAGGGTGAAGCCGTGGAACTGCAGCAGCGCCAGCACCACCGACAGCGCCCGAAGCGCGACCACGAAGAACAGCAGCAGCGCCGCCGCGCCAGCCAGCCAGCCGATCCAGTCAAGCTGCTGGTTGCGGCCCCAGTCCACGGCGTCGGAGGCCCAGGGCGTGATCAGCACGTCCAGCATGTCGGCCTGGGCCAGGACGCCGAAAGCCGCGGCAACGGCGATCACGCCACGGTTCGAGATCAGGCCGAGCCGGATCACTTCACCGGTGGAAAGCGCAAGAAGAACGCGGCTTTCCGGCACGGCGACGGCCTCGTCGCCGCCTTCGCGGTCCCCCGCGGCCGGCGTGCCGGCGCCCTGGGCGCGCACCAGTTCCTCGAGGGCCTGGGCATCGTCGAGCGACAGCACGCGCATCTCGGCTTCGGGTTTCATGCCGCCCGCGGATTCGAGCCGCACCTCGGCGACGCCGAACAGGCGATGCAACAGCGACTGGTGCACGGCGACGTTGTGCACGCGCTGGTAGGGGATGTGGCGGTGGCTCTTCTGCAGCACGCCGCTGCGGATCACGATGCCGTCGCCTTCCACCCGGAAGCGGTAGAAGAAGTACTGGAGCACCGACACCACGACCAGCACGCCGGCACCCGCCAGGCCCCACAGTTCCCACGAGTTGCCGCGGCCGGTGAACAGCAGCACCAGCAGGGGCAGCGCGAAACTCTTGAGCTGCTGCAGCAGCACGAAGAGCCAGGACAGCGGGTGCAGCCGGCGCTCGTCGCCGCCGGGATTGATCGACTCAGAGGCTGTCGTCATGGCGGTCCGCTTCCGGCAGCAGGGCGTCGCGCAGTGCGACCGCGTCGTCGTCGAGGAAGCCCGACTGGCGCAGGGCGTGCATGCGGGTGCCGGCGGTGTGCACCACCAGCGTGGCCAGGCCGAAATGGCGTTCGATGGGTCCGCGTTCGAGATCAAGGTGCTGCACACGGCTGCGCGGCACCAGGATTTCCTTGTGCCAGACGATGCCGCGCCGCACTCGAAGCCCGCCCGGGTCCAGGCGCCACTGCGTGCGCCGCCAGCGGGCGCGGGCCAGCAGCAGGAACAGCCCCGCCGGCAGCAGCAGCAGGGCAATCACCATGTTGATCTCGGAGAGCACCTTGACGCCGCC
>CAXAYM010000144.1:0-5913 GCA_963973175.1 uncultured Arenimonas sp. | reverse complement strand
GGCCAGGCGCAAGGCCAGGAAGAAAGCGCCGCCTCTTGGGGGCTTCGCCCCCGCCGGCTCGCGGCCTCCGGCCGCCCCGGCCCGCTTCGCGGTCCTCCCACCCGGCATCCCCCATCAAAATGAGTCGGCCTGATCGGCCGACAAGCTATTCGAAGAGAAGGGATCCGTGAAAAACCTTCAAAAATCAGAGCCCAATTCATCCGCCGCATGGCTTTTCGAGAAAAGCGCGTTCGAGCCGTCGAGCGAAATCCCGGCCGACGTCGCCGACAGATAGGCCGCCAGGGCTCGATTCCGGGCCGTGGGGCGGAAAAGCGGGCAGGGCAGGGCCGTGGGGTCGCGCGGAACGATCACCGCTCAGCGGCGACCTGAAGGGTGAGGTCCCACCCCAAAACTCACCGTTCGCGGGCGCCGCCCGCCGGCGTATACGCCTATACAGATGCCGCGCCGTTTAAACGCTCGCCGCTCCGAATATGGAGCGCTCTTAAATCGACTTCAGCCGCACCCCAGGGCCGCCAGTGGCCGTTTCCCCGGCCGCTAGAAACACCACGCCGGCATCGTCCAGCGCCCGGCGCACCGCCTCCACATTCGCGGCAGAGCTTCGTCCTGGACCGATCGGCCCCTCCATCCGCCGAATGGTCGGCAAGGAAAGGCCGGAAGCTTCGGCCAGTTTGGGCTGACTCCAATCGAGCAGGGCTCGGGCGGCGCGGACCTGGTCTGCGGTCAGCACGAAATTATTGTTTTGCGATCACGAGTGATCATTTTAGGTTGACACCTTTCCGTTCGTGCGTGATCTTAAAGCACTAACAAGTGATCAGAGAACACAAGACATGGGCTCGCGTCAAAAGACGGGCGGCGAAGTCGTGCGCCTGCCCAAACTGACGCGCCGCGCGATCATCGCCGGTGCGTCGGCGGCCACTTTGGCCGGCGGCAACGCCGTCGCCACGATTCCGCCGAGACCCGATGAGGGTGCCAAGCTCTGCACGCAATGGCTTCACCTGGACGCCAAGATCAGACGCCTTCAGGATCGTTGGCGCAAACTGGAGCATTGGCTTGTGCAGAACCATCGCTGGCTTCAGCTCAGCGAGGCGGAGCAGCAGGCGTTGCCGTGGTCGAAGGAGCTTCAGGACATCGACGGCTGCCTGGACGTCCTGTTTGAAAAGCGCGATGCCCTGTTGGAGTCCGTGCCCGCTGCCGGGGCCGCCAATCTCGGCGCCCTCATCACCAAGCTTGCCGTGGTGGAGCGGCTGATCTGGTCTGACGACCATCCCGAGGCGCACGCGTTGATCGCTGGGTCCGTCCAGGACCTGATCGCCCTGTCTCACAAAGGACCGGCCGACTGGAACAGGCCCCGGAACTCCGGCCCGTCGTAATACCGCACCTTGGCCGCGATCACCGGCGCGGCGCCCTGGCGCAAAAGAATCTCCAAGCTGGAGTCCAGCCGCATGATCTCGTCCGGCGTCATCAGCTCGCGCCGCGACAGGTGGGCCGTGGTCGAGGTGGATTTGGTCTCGAAAAGCTGCATTCCGCCGCGCGAGGTGCTGGTTCCCGTGGTCTGATAGCTCATGGTGGTGGCGCCGATCGACTTGGACACCCAGCTCGCGGTCTCCACATCGGCGACGTTGAAGATCTGCACCAGGCCGGCGTTGGAGACGAAGGTTCCGGCCTTTTTGCCGTAGGCGCCCCAGAGCTGGTGCATGTCCTGGAGGATCGGCCAGAGCTGGAGGCCGTAGCCGGCCATCAGGCCGAAAGCGCGTTCGACGGGTTCGAGGCGGCCGAGGGCGGCGAACTCATCGAGCAGGAAGAGGACCGGGGCCGCCGGACCTGACACAGGCGACCGGGCAGGGGAGCGCGCCAGGTCATGGATCGCCTGGGCCACCATCAGCCGCAGCCAGCGAGAATAGGCGTCCAGGCGTCCAGGCGCTCCGGCGGCAGGACCAGGAAGACGGTCGCCTTGGTCTCTTTCAGATCGGCGAACCGGAAATCCGAGCTGGCCATGGTCCAGTTGATCCGGACGCTATCGAGAAAGTGGGTGTGGCGCTGGGCCGAGGAGAGCACGCCGGCCGCCTCGCGCTCGCTCTTGCCGAGGTGACGATTGGCGGCGCGGCGGACCAGGCCGCCGGCGCTGGTGGTCTTCTGCATGATCTCCAGCATCACCCGGAATTCTTGCGGGCTTGCGGTCAGCAGCTCGCGCACGGTGGCGAGCGTGCGTACCTCCGGCCCTTCGTTGCACACCACATAGAGGATCAGGCCGGTGATCAGCGCCTTGGCTTCCTCGTTCCAGTGGGCCTCGCCGACCTGGCCAGGCGGATCGTGGACCAGGGCGTCGGCGAGAAGCGCGGCATCTTCCGCGAGGTCCAAACCGTCCGGATCGAGACCGGCCAGCGGATTGAAGGCGGCTGGGGGCTGACCGGAGACGCCGAAGGGATCGAGCACATAGACCCGGCCGAACTTGGCCCGGGCGCGTGCGGTGATGCGAGCGTTCTCGCCCTTGGGGTCGATGCAGAGCACCGAGCGATCGGCGGTCAGCAGGTTGGGGATGATGGCGCCCACGCCCTTGCCGGAGCGGGTCGGGGCGATGGTCAGAAGGTGGGCCTGGCCGGCGTTGCGGAGGAGGTGGCCACCGCGCCGGTTCTCGCGGCCGACGATCAGGCCCGCGGCCGAGGCCAGGCTGCGGCGAACCTCATCGGTGCTGGCGAAATACGCTGAGCCGTGGACGCCGCCGCGCGCCGCGGGAGGGGCGAACCGAGCGTTGAACCATCCGAGGCCGCTGACAGCGCCGACGACGCCGACGGCGATCGGGAGGAGCGACTCGAAGGTCTTATCGATGTGGGCCACGGCGGCGACCGGGATCAGCAGCAGGCGGCCGACCATGAAGCCGATCAGATAGCCGCCGACCACGTAGGCGATGAGGGCGACCAGCCGCAGGAGGATCCTCATTCGGCGGCGACCGTTTCGGCCTCGAACGCGCGCCGGCCGCGCCGGCGGAACAGCTCACCGAGCACCGCGCCGCCGTCACCCTGAAGCCGATCGGCGAGTTCCAAAAGCCCGCCGAGGATCGTGGCGCGGTCGTCGTCGGTGAGGTCCACCAGGCCGGCCTTTTGCACGAGGCCGCCCAGCTCGATCAGATGGCGGGTGCGTTCGCGGCGTTGCATGACCCAGGCTCTCGTATCGGTGCGCGCGCGAGCGGCTTCAGCGCGCCGGATCGCCGTCGCCGTTCGACGCGCCGCCGCCCCTGTCGCCTGACTTCGGAGCTTCAACGCCCGTGCGCCCCTTGCGTCCCCGGCGTTGAAAGAAGGCCGCGCCCTCGGAGCGCCACGCCTCCTTTTGCTCGGCCGACTTCGCGCCGTTCAACGCCGCCAAGAGCGCCCCGGCCAGAGTCTCCAGATCGAGCGCATCGGCCCCCGTGACAGCGACCAGCTCCCCAAGCTGCAACACCCGTTTCGCCTTCAGCTCCTTGGCCTTGTCCTGGAGCGCTCTCAATTCGGCATCGATGTCGCGGGGTTTACGCATAGGGCCGGTCCTAGCTGACGAGGCGGTTCGATCCTTCAACCTGAGTGAATCACGGCCCACCCCCAGAGTCCATCACGAAAGGCCGGAAGGTTTTGAGTGCGCGCTTATACGTCGTGCCGACGTACGCTTGTAGAACGCGATCCGCTCAGGCATCTTTTGCTGCATGGCCATCTACCATTTCAGCGCCAAGGTGATCAGTCGCGCCAACGGGTCCAGCGCCGTCGCGGCGGCGGCCTATCGCTCTGCCTCGCGGCTGGAGGACGAGCGTCTCGGACGCGGGCACGACTTCTCCAACAAGAGCGGCGTCGTTCATTCCGAGGTGATGGCGCCGGAAGGCTCGTCCGAACGCTGGCAGGACCGCGAGACTTTGTGGAACGAGGTCGAACTTGGCGAGAAGCGCAAGGACGCCCAGCTCGCCCGCGAGATCGAGTTCTCGATACCACGAGAGATGAACCAGGCGCAGGGCGTCGAGCTGGCGCGGGACTTCGTGCAGCAGGAGTTTGTCGATCGCGGGATGGTCGCGGACCTCAATGTGCATTGGGACGTGGGACCAGACGGCCTGGCCAAGCCGCACGCCCACGTCATGCTGTCGATGCGGCAGGCGGGTCCGGAGGGTTTCGGCAAGAAGGTCCGGGAGTGGAACAGCACCGAGCTTCTGGAGGGCTGGCGGGAGCGCTGGGCCGGCCACGTGAACGAGCGGCTGGCGGAGCTGGGGATCGACGCCCAGGTGGATCACCGGACGCTGGAGGCGCAGGGCATCGACCTGGAGCCGCAGCACAAGATTGGGCCGGCGGGGCTACGCCGTGAGGGCAGGGGCGAGGACGCCGAGCGCGCCCTGGATCACCGGGAGATCGCCCGGCGCAACGGCGAGAAGATCATCGCCGAGCCGTCCGTGGCGCTGGACGCCATCACTCGGCAGCAAAGCACCTTCACCGATCACGACCTGGCGCGGTTTGTTCACCGGCACAGCGATGACGCCGACCAGTTCGCCGAGGCCCTGAGCGCGGTGAAAACCTCGCCCGAGCTGGTGGCGCTGGGCAAGGACGGGCAGGGGCGCGAGCGGTTCAGCACACGGGAGATGCTGGGGGTCGAGCAGCGGCTGGAGCGGTCGGCCGAGGCGCTGGCGGGGCGCAGGGGCCATGGGGTCTCGCCGGCGGCCCAGGAACTGGCGTTGGCCACCGGCGAGACGCGCGGGCTGGTGCTGGGGGGAGCACAGCGCAGCGCATTCCTCCATGTGACCGGCAATCATGACCTCAGTGTGGTGGTCGGCTACGCGGGCACCGGCAAGAGCGCCATGCTGGGCGTCGCCGGCGAGGCGTGGGAGGCGGCCGGCTACCAGGTGCGTGGGGCGGCCTTGTCAGGGATCGCGGCGGAGAGCCTGGAGGGCGGCTCTGGGATCGCCTCGAGGACGATCGCCAGTCTCGAGCACGGCTGGGCGCAGGGGAGGGACGTGCTGACCCCGCGCGACGTGCTGGTGATCGACGAGGCAGGGATGATCGGCTCGCGGCAGATGGATCGCGTGCTGGCCGCGGCCGACCTCGCGGGCGCCAAGGTGGTGCTGGTGGGCGACGCCGAGCAGCTCCAGGCCATCGAGGCCGGCGCGGCATTCCGGGCGCTGACCGAGCGGCATGGGGCGGCCGAGATCACCGAAATTCGCCGCCAGCGCCAGGACTGGCAGCGCGAGGCGACGCGGGAGCTGGCCACGGGACGCACAGGGGCCGCCCTGGACCGCTATGAGACCGCCGGCATGGTGCGGGGCCACGAAACCCGAGACGCGGCCCGCAGCGCGCTGGTGGACGGCTGGGATGCGGTGCGGCAGGCTCGGCCGGAGGCCAGCCAGGTCATGTTGGCCCACACCCGGGCCGACGTGGCGGAGCTCAACCAGCTCGCACGCGGCCGGATGCGCGAGGCCGGCGCGTTGGGCGCCGAGCAGCTGGTGGCCACCGAGCGCGGCCAGCGCGCGTTCGCGCCGGGCGACCGGGTGATGTTCCTGCGCAACGAGCGGTCGATGGGCGTGAAGAACGGCACGCTCGGGACCGTGGAGCGCGTCGAAGGTTCCAGTCTTGCCGTGCGCCTCGATGGCGCCGATCGGCGCGAGGTCCGCTTCGACCTCAAGGACTACGCCCACATCGACCACGGCTATGCGTCCACCATCCACAAGAGCCAGGGTGTCACCGTCGACCACAGCCACGTGCTGGCCAGCGACGGCCTGGACCGGCACGCGGCTTACGTCGGGATGAGCCGGCACCGCGAGACGCTGGCGATCCACTACGGCGCCGACGACTTCAAGGATCGCGGCCAGCTCACCCGCACGCTCAGCCGCGAGCGGGCGAAGGATACGACGCTCGACTATGGCGTGGCCTTCGCCGAGCGCCGAGGGCTGGACCGGGCGGAGATCAGATC
>CAXAYM010000143.1:0-5941 GCA_963973175.1 uncultured Arenimonas sp. | reverse complement strand
TTGGCTGCGAAAGCGCCTCGCTTGAGTAAATTCCGCCGAGGGTTCGATTGTCCCGCAACCGGTAGCGGCGAAGCGACCCTTAAGCGCGTCAGAGCTGATGGCTTCACAGCCATCCAAGCTGCGCCTGCTTGATCAAAGGCACTGCTAGCCCTGCCCTGCCTAGGGCAGTCGGCTCCCGTGAACCTGTTCGACGGGGATGTCGTCGAGATCGACGCCGCCAGCCACACCGGCGTGGACAACATCCGCGAGCTGATCGACAACGCCCAGTACATGCCGTCGCGTGGCCGCACCAAGGTCTACCTGATCGACGAAGTGCACATGCTGTCCAAGCCGGCGTTCAACGCGCTGCTCAAGACGCTCGAGGAGCCGCCGGGCCACGTCAAGTTCCTGCTGGCCACGACGGATCCGGAAAAACTGCCGGTGACGGTGCTCTCGCGCTGCCTGCAGTTCAACCTGCGCCGGCTCGAGCTGGGCCAGATTTCCGGGCAGATGCAGCGCATCCTGGACGCCGAGGGCATCCGTTTCGAAGCGCCCGCGATCGGGCTTCTCGCGCGGGCCGCCGATGGCAGCCTGCGCGATGGCCTGTCGCTGCTGGACCAGGCGATTGCGTACACCGGCGGACAGCTGGGCGAAGCAGCCGTCATCGCCATGCTGGGCACGGTCGACCGCGGCCAGGTCGGCGGCCTGCTCGAGACGCTGGGGGCCGGGGATGGCGCCGCCCTGATGCAGCGCGTCGAGGCCCTGGCGGCCTTTTCCCCGGACTTTGGCCATGTCCTCGAGGACCTGGCCGTGGCGCTGCATCGCATCCAGCTGCAGCAGCTGGTGCCGGGCGCGGCCGGCGAGGACCTTCCTGCGGCATGGAGCGCGCTGGCCGCCTCGCTTTCGCCGGAGCTGGTCCAGCTCTGGTACCAGATGGCGCTGACCGGCCGGCGCGACCTCGGCCTCGCGCCGAGCCCGCGCACCGGCTTCGAGATGACGCTGCTGCGCATGCTGGCTTTCCGTCCGGCGGGGCAGGGCGGGGGCGCCCGCCTGCCGAGCCAGGGCCAGGGCGCGGCCACGGTGGCTCCGGCCCCCGCCGCCGGCGTCAAGCCGGCCGCGGCGGTCGCCCCGGCGCCGGCACCGGTACCAGCCATGCAGCCGCAGCCGCAGCCACCGGCTCCGTCTTCGGCCATCGGGACTGGCGCGCAGGCCCCTGCGACGGTGCCGGCGCCCGCCCCGCCGCCGGCAGCGCCCCTGCCGCACGAGGCGGGGGCCAATGCGGAGCTGGCCACGGTCGAAGACTGGCTGGACCTGGTGGCCGACGCCGGCCTGCGCGGCCCGGTCCGCGAGCTCGCGGCGCACTGCGCGTTCTGCGCTTATGGCGACGGCGTGCTGTCGCTGTCGCTTCCCGACAGTTTCGACCACCTGCGCAGCGATTCGCTGGTGCGCCAGCTCGCGCAGGCCCTGTCCGGCCCGCTCGGCCGGCAGCCACAGGTCCGCTTTGAATCCGCGCGCGCCGCGGCCGGTGCCGAAACCCTGCACGCACGCACCGAGCGCCAGCGCGGCGAACGCCAGGCCGGCGCCGAAGCTGATTTCCTGGCCGACCCCGTCGTCGCCCGCCTCGTCCAGCAGGGCGCCCGGCTGGTCCCCGATTCCGTTCGTCCGCTCGACGACCACTGACAACAAAGGAAACCACCATGCGAGGCAACATCGCCCAACTCATGCAGCAGGCCCAGCGCATGCAGGACAACCTCAAGAAGGCCCAGGAAGAGCTGGGCAACCTGGAGGTGCAGGGCCAGTCCGGCGGCGGCATGGTCAAGGTCACGCTGACCGGCAAGATGGAATGCCGCGCGGTGCGCATCGACCCGTCGGTGCTGGCCGATGCCGAGATGCTCGAGGACCTGGTCACCGCCGCCTTCAACGACGCGGTGAACAAGGCCAACGAAGAAAGCCAGAAGCGCATGTCGGAGGCGACGGCGGGCATGCCGATCCCGCCGGGCATGAAAATCCCGGGCATGTTCTGAGTCCGCCGTGAGCGCCTCGCCGCTGCTGTCGCAGCTGATCGAGGCCCTGCGCTGCCTGCCGGGCGTTGGCCAGAAGTCGGCGCAGCGCATGGCCTACCACCTGCTCGAGCGCGACCGCGAGGGCGGCCTGCGCCTGTCCGCGGCGCTGGCCGAGGCGGTGGAAAGGGTCGGGCACTGCGAGTCCTGCCGGGACTTCAGCGAAACACCGCTTTGCGCGATTTGCGCCAGCGCGTCGCGCGAACGCGGGCTGCTGTGCGCGATCGAATCACCGGCCGACCGCCTGGCCATCGAAACCGCCACCGGCTACCGTGGCCTGTATTTCGTGCTGCAGGGACGGCTGTCGCCGCTTGACGGCATCGGCCCGCGCGAGCTGGGCCTGGACAAGCTGGCCGCCCGGCTCGCCGGCGGCGAGGTGCGCGAACTGATCATCGCCACCAACCCCACGGTCGAAGGCGAGGCCACCGCGCACTACCTGGCGCAGCTGGCGCACCAGGCCGGGGTCAGCCCCAGCCGCCTCGCCCACGGCGTGCCGCTGGGTGGCGAACTCGAATTCGTGGACCGGGGCACACTGGCGCATGCCTTTGGTTCGCGCACGCAGATATCCAGCTGAGGAGCCAACGATGGCCACGATCTTCGACAAGATCATCGCCCGCGAGATCCCCGCCGACATCGTCTTCGAGGACGACGAGGTACTGGCCTTTCGCGACATCAATCCGCAGGCGCCGGTGCATGTGCTTTTCATCCCCAAGACGCCGGTGGCGACCCTCAACGACCTGGCGCCGGGCGACGAAGCCGTGGTCGGCCGGCTGGTGACCGCCGCCACGGCGTATGCGAAGGCCCAGGGTTTTGCCGACGATGGCTATCGGGTGGTGATCAACTGCAATGGCGACGGCGGCCAATCGGTGTACCACATCCACCTGCACCTGCTGGCCGGGCGGGCGATGGCCTGGCCGCCCGGCTGAAGCCGGGGTTCACCACCAGAAGGGATGGCGCTCGACGATGACGTCGACGTCCTTGCGTTCCGGCCACAGGTAGATCACGTCGGCGTCCACGCTGGGATAACGGTAGTCATAGTCACCGACCTTGCGGGTCTCGAAGCCGGTGACCCGGCCGGTGATGGTGACCTCGCGACCCGCCTGGAACACTTCCGGATCGTAGAAGCCGGCGCGGCATGCGATGAAGCGGCCATCGCTCTGGTCGCGCGCCATCGGACGGCCATCGGCGCCCACGCGCACGCCGACGATTTCGAAGCAGCTCTGCGCCGCCAGCGGATCCACGCGGACGATGCGGCCGCCCCAGCGCACCACGTCGCCGGTGGCGCCGGAGCGCGCGACGTCGCCCGGCTGGACCGGGGCATAGGCCCCATCGAGCACCTTGGGGGCGGACACGCAGCCGGCCAGGGCCAGTGCGGCGGCGAGGGGAAGCAGGCGGGTCGGCAGGCGGTTCATCGGGACTCTCCGGTGGGGCGGGGCGGTTTGCCCGGGCGGAATGCACGCAGTTCGGCGATCAGGCGCCTTACTTCTTCGTCGGGCAATCCCCCGCGAGCGTATCGGCCGGCGGCATAACGCCGGCTGAGCGATTCCAGTTCGGCCGACCGGGCGGGCAAGGCCGCTGACAGGCGGCGCCCGAAGGACAGCGGGGGTTCGGACGGTTGCTTTGCCAAGCCCGCGCGGCGCAGCCGACGGGTGAACGCCAGCCAGGCCGCCACCAGCGGATCGCGACTGGCCGGCTGCCCGCGCATCAGGTACCACAGCGTGAGCGCCCCGATCAGCGCGATTCCGGCGGCAAACAGCGCGCCCAGCTGGTAGGGATCGAGCTCCTCGACGCCGAAGGACTGCAACATGCGGGACTGCTTTTGCGCATCGAAGGACAGCACCGATTCGGTCCAGCTGCGGCGAACCCAATCGGCGATGTCCTGCAGCGGCCGCAGCGCGGCCGGGCCGAGCGCGCCGCTGCGCTGGCGGTCCTGCAGGGTATCGAGCACGCGGTCCGGCGCGACCGCGGCGGTCGGATCCACCCGCACCCAGCCCGCGCCATCGAGCCAGACTTCGGTCCAGGCGTGGGCGTCCATGTTGCGCACGGTCCAGAAATCCCCGAAGGGGTTGCGGGCACCCCCGGCATAACCGATGACAACGCGCGAAGGGATGCCGGCCGCGCGCATCAGCACCACGAAGGAAGAGCTGAAATGCTGGCAGAAGCCGACCTGGTTCTCGAACAGGAACTCGTCCACGCCATGCCTTCCGGTCGGCGGCACCGTGAGGCTGTAGCTGAACTCCGCGCTGATCCAGTCCAGGGCGCGATCGACCACCCGGCGCGGATCGCCGCCGGCCTCCGTCATCCACTGCGCGGCCAGGGCGCGCGTGCGTGGGTTGAGGTCGGCGGGCAGCTGCAGCGCCAGCCGCCTCAACCCGTCAGGGAGGTTGGCCGGCGGCTGCACCCGGGTGGCCGAGCGGCCCAGGTAGCGCCAGGTCCTGGAAACCGGCACGTTGGCCACCGCGGTGCCGTCAATGAGCAGGCTGCTTTCCTCCGGTGCCTCCAACGGGGCATCAAGCAGCACGACGTAACGACGGTTGGTGGGCTCCATCGTCGCTTCATAGCGGATCTCGCGCGCCGCGGCCCGCGGCGGCGAGGTCGGGTAGGCAAGCTTGCCCAAGCCGTCGCTCCAGGTCCGGCCATCGAATCGCCAGAGCACCTGTGTTCGCCAGTAGAGCTCCGATCGCGCCGGTGGGGTGTCGAGGAACCGCACACTCAGCGCCGGCGAATCGTCACCGAACAGGTCCACCCAGTCGTCCGGCGTCATCTCCTCGCCCAGGCCCTGGGCGTTGAGCGCGTTCTCCGGCAGGCCCCACAGGGGCGTGGCCAGGCGCGGGAAGAGCCAGAACGCCGCCAGGGCCAGCGGCAGCGCCAGCAGGAGCTGCCCGGCGACCTTGCGTCCCCGGCGGCGCAGCGGGTCGCCAGCGCTGGGGGACGTGGCCGACTCGGCGAGCGTGGCCAGCGCAGCCAGCAACACGGCGATGCCCAGGGCGCAGACCACCAGGGTCACCGGCCCCTGGTCCTGGAGGAGCGCTGCAAAGGGTGCGAACAGCGAAAAGCCCAGCAGGCTTCGGGCATCGCGCGCGCTGCGGGTTTCGCTGGGCTTGATCGCGAGCAGGGTCGCCAGCAGCGCCATGCCGGTGTCGCGGCCAACGCTGAAACCGAACGCGGCGAACACGAAGCCCGTCATGCCCAGCGCCAGCACGACCTTCAGCCCCGTCGGCCAACGCCGGTTCACTGTGTAGGCGACGATCGCCAGGGCGGCCAGGGGCCAGGCGAGGCTGGGCGGCAACTGCAGCAGCAGCGGCGCCAGGCAGGCCGCGGCGCCGGCCATGGTGATGCGGCGGACCCGCGTGGACAGCAGCTCAGCCATGCGGCATCAGCGCCAGTGCGCGCAGGCAGGCGTGGCGGTGGTCCGGGCCTCGACCCGGGCCGATCGCCACCGTGGGAAGACGCAGGCGGTAGCGGTGGCCAAGTCGTTCGGCGTCCACGACCCACCGGGCGAGGCGGCGTATGCGTGCTTCATGCGGCATGCCGTGCAGCGTGGCCCAGTCGAGCTCGAGTTCGCGGGGCGCGCTGGCTTCGTATTCGCGCACCAGCAGGCGTTCGGCGCGTGCCGAGGGCTTCCAGGCCACCTGCTTGAGCGCGTCGCCGGGCCGGTATTCACGCAGGTGGTGCGGCTGTTCGCCGTGCTGGCGGGTGTGGCGCGAGGTGCTGTCGCCGCCGTGGTCGGGCAAGGGGACCTGGCCGGCCTCGGGGCTGGGATAGACCAGCAGGCGCGTGCGCGGCAGCAGCCAGGTCCAGGCGCGGGCGAGGCCCAGCGGCCGGATCGTCGACAGCCGCATTCGGCCGATGCCAAGCCAGCCGCGAAAAAGGCCGCACCGAAGAAAGCGGCCGCCAAGCCG
>CAXAYM010000142.1:0-5942 GCA_963973175.1 uncultured Arenimonas sp. | reverse complement strand
GCCGGCCAGCCCCTATGGCGCGCGCCCGGGGGGCAAGCCTGCCGGCGGCAAGCCCGGCGGCCGGCCCGGGGGTGGCCGCGGACCCGGTGGCAACGCCGGTGCCAGCCCCTACGGCGGCCCGAAGAAGCCCGGCGGCCCGCGCCGTCCCGGCGGCGGCGGTGGCCAGAAGACCGGCGGCGGTCCGCGCGGCTTCAAGCCCAAGCGTCCCGAAGGCCTGCCCTCGGACGACTGACCGATGACCGACGTCGAGGCGCGCTGCCTGGCCCGCGAGTGGTTCTATCCCTTCCGCCTGGTTTCCGGGCGGACGGTCCCGACCTACCTGCCGCCCGACGTGGCGCCGGTGCACAGCACCCGCCAGGCGATGCTGCACGATGCGCTGCAGTCGCACTTTCGTGACCTGCCGCGCGAAACCCTGCGCGCGATCGACCTGGCCTGCCACGAAGGCTGGTTCGCCCACCAGCTGCAGGCGCTGGGCTTCGGCGAGGTGCGGGGTTTCGACGCCCGCGCCGACCATGTCGAAAACGCGCGCCTGGCGGCCGCCGGCTGCGGCCTGGATATCCGCTTCGAGCAGGCCGACGTGCATTCGCTCGACGCCGCGGCGACCGGCCGCGCCGACCTGGTGCTGTGCCTGGGCCTGATCTACCACCTCGAGAACCCGGTCGGCGCCCTGCGCACCGCCCATGCCCTGACCGCCGACGGCGGCCTGTGCCTGGTCGAAACCCAGGTGGCGCCCAACCTGTCCGGGCCGCTGGATTATGGCCACCACACCTTCGTCAAGCCGATGATGGGCAACTTCGCCATCGTCGATGAAACCGAAGAAACCCACGGCCCCGAAACCTCGACCACGGGCATCTGCCTGGTGCCCAGCCTCGAGGCGCTGCTGTGGGTGCTGCGCAAGGTCGGTTTCCGCGACGCGCAGGTGCTGCCGGTGCCGGCGGATGGCTACGAACAGCTGCGCTACGGCAAACGCGTGATGGTCGCGGCGAGCCGCTGAATCAGTCGAGCAGGCTGAAGCGGTCGGCGTCGAGCTGGGCCGGGAACCGTTCGCGGTGCTCGGCAAGGCGCGCGGCGGACAGCACCGCGGTCGCCACCTGCGGCTGGTCACCCAGCTCCACCTGCGGCATGCCCAGGAAGTCGTGCACGGCGCTGTCGCCGGCGTAGGCGATGCCGTTGCCGTCGGTGCCGACGCGGTTCACCGCCGCCACGCAGGCCAGGTTCTCGATCGCCCGCGCCATCAGCAGCGTGCGCCAGGCATGGCGTCGCGGTGCCGGCCAGTTGGCTACGAAAAGAAGCAGGTCGTAGTCGAAACGTCCCGGCGCCTCGGCGTCGAAGCGATTGCGGATGAACACGGGGAAGCGCAGGTCGTAACAGACCAGCGGCCGCACCCGCCAGCCCTTGAGTTCCACGGTGATGGGACGGCGGCCGGCGGCGTAACGCTCGTGTTCGCGCGCCATGCGGAACAGGTGGCGTTTGTCGTAGTGCCGCAGTTCGCCGTCCGGCGTGGCCCAGAGCATGCGGTTGTAGACGCCCTCGCCCTCGCGCACCTGCACGCTGCCCGTCACCACCGCGTCCAGCGTCCGCGCCTGTTCCCGCAGCCAGGCGACGGTGGGCCCGTCCATGGTTTCGGCTTCGGACAGCGCTTCGTTGCTGAAACCCGAAGTGAAGGTTTCCGGCAGCAGCACCAGGTCGGTCTGCCCGGCAAGCGGGGCCATCAGCTCCCCGTACATGCGCCGGTTGCCGGCCGGATCGTGCCAGAGCGTATCGCCCTGGACCAGCGAAACCCGCAGGTCATCCATGCTCAGAGTGCCCCAAGCCTTTCGATCGCGGCGTCCAGCGTCGCCGGCTCCTTGGCGAAGCACAGTCGCGCCAGGCGCTGGCCTTCCGGCGGCCGCGCGTAGAACGGCGACAGCGGGATCGCCGCGACGCCCTTTTCGACCGTGAGCCAACGGCAGAACTCGGCATCCGGCAGGTCGCTGACCGCGGAATAGTCCACCAGCTGGAAATAACCACCCGGCACCGGCAGCGGCCGCAGCTTGGTGCCCTGGAGCTGTTCGCGGAAGCGGTCACGCTTGGCCTCGTAGAACTCGCCCAGGCCTTCGTAGTGCGACGGCTCGTGCTCGATCATCTCGGCGAAGGCGAACTGCGCCGGGGTGAAGGTGCAGAAGGTGTTGTACTGGTGCACCTTGCGGAATTCGGCGGTCAGCGCCGGCGGCGCCACCGCGTAGCCGACCTTCCAGCCGGTGCAGTGGTAGGTCTTGCCGAAACTCGAAACCACGAAGGCTCGCGCGGCCAGTTCGGGATGGCGCAGCACGCTCTCGTGGCGGGCGCCGTCGAAGACGATGTGTTCGTACACCTCGTCCGACAGCAGCACGATGTCGGTGTCGCGCAGCAGGCTGGCCAGCTCGCGCATGTCGCCTTCGGTGAGCATCGCGCCCGAGGGATTGTGCGGGCTGTTGATCATCAGCAAACGCGTGCGCGGCGTGATCGCCTCGCGCACCCGCTGCCAGTCCACGGTGAAGTCCTGTGGATCCAGCGGCACGTGCACCGCGACGCCACCGGCCAGGTCGATCGCCGGCTCGTAGCAGTCGTAGCAGGGATCGAGCACGATCACCTCCTCGCCCGGGCGGACCACCGCCAGCACCGCGTCCAGGATGGCCTCGCTGGCGCCGCTGGTGACGGTGACCTCGGTGTCCGGATCGACGTCGCGACCGTAACAGCGCGCGGTCTTGGCGGCGATCGCCTGGCGCAGCGCCGGGATGCCGTGCATCGGCGCGTACTGGTTCCGGCCTTCGGCCATCGCCCGCGCCAGCGCATCCACCAGCCGCTGCGGCACGGCGAAATCAGGGAAGCCCTGCCCCAGGTTCACCGCCTTGTGCTCCAGCGCCAGCTGGGACATGACGGTGAAGATCGTGGTGCCGACCTTGGGCAGCTTCGTCTGCAGGTGCATTTTCGCTCCGGTCACGGGCAGCCCTGGGTGCCGCCCAGCGGCACCACCATGTCGTCCACGTCCCAGGTGCCGGATACGCCGTTGCCGAAGGTCGCATCCACCGAGATGCCGGTGAGCACGTTGGCCGTGAACTGCCGGCCGAGCGTGCCGACCGCGGTGCGTACCGGCGCGGCGTGGGCGCCCAGCGGGGCGAAGCCCTGCAACTGGTCGAGCTGGAGGCTGTTCGCAGCGGCGTTGAAGGCGCCGCCGCGCTCGGCCGCAAGGAAGCGCGGCAGGCCCAGCTCGTCGTAGATGAAGGCGGCGAAGAACTCATAGTTCGGATGCAGCTGCACGCTGTAGCCGCTGCCGGCACGCGCCGGGTCGAACCAGTTGCCGCTGGCGTCCACCGGCTGGCCACCGATCGACGGACAGCCCACCAGGAAGGCGTCCATGGACTCGACGCCGGTGAAACCGTCGAGGTTGTAGGCGAAGCTGAACTGGCTGTCGGTGGTGGCGCTCATCACCGCATCGCCCACCTCGACCAGGTGGTTGGCGCTGCCGTTCCAGGCCGCGCGGTAGATCGGCGTGGTCCAGCTGCCATTGCTGCCCGGCTGCGGCGCCTGCATGTAGTACCAGGTCGGCGTGCCGTCCTGGAAATACGTGTACCAGAGCACCGCCTGCTCGGCGCCGGCCGGGTACATGAAGATGCCGTGGCCGCCGCGGCCGGGGGCGTAGTAGGAGCCACCCTTCACTTTCAGCGTACCGGTGCTGGTGGTGATGTTGGCGGTGACGTCCACGGTGGCGGCGCTGGCGCCGGTGTTCACCGGGGTGACATACCAGCGACCCGGCTGCAGGCTGGCCCCGCTGACCGTGATGGTCTGGTTGGCGCCGGCCCCGGTGGCCGACAGCACGCCGGGTGCGTTGCGCGCCGGGGCGGGCTGGATGACCGGGCCCGTCGGGTTGGCGACATGCGCCGCATACAGCGACACCGAACCGGTGCCCTGGGTCTGGAAGCTCACCGCGGTCGCATTCGCGGGCACGTCGAAGACCAGGCGGTCGTGGGCCACGCCCGCGCCAAGCAGGACCTCGCGTGCCTGGCCCGGCGCCAGCGCGTACGGCGACGGCGCGGAACCATTGCGAAGCACGCGCACCGGGATCTCGAGGATGGTGGCGCCCGGCTCGGGCTGGATGCTCAGGAAACCGAGGCGCTCCTGGCCCTGGCCCAGGGTCGGGTCGTCATAGCCGATGCGGACAGTGAAGTCCTCGTTGGCGTCGGTGTGGCCGGGACCGGTCGCCACCAGGGACTCGCCGTTGCCGGCACCGGAAGGCACGACGGCGCGGCTGATGCGGACATTGGTGCCGGGGCCGGACCAGTTCTGCGCCATCATCCAGAAGGTCTGGCCGTTGTTGCCGCCGAGCACGGTGAACTCGCAGAGTTCGTCCGAGGCGGGCGAACGCGATTCGCAGACGATCTCGCTCTCGTCGGGCACGCCGTTGGTGTTCGCATCGCGGCCCACGAACAGGTCGATGTCCGGGTTCGCCGCCTGCGTGCTGATCCGGACCCGGTAGCTGATGCCGTTGCCGGCCGGGACCTGGAAGATCTCGACGTAGTTTTGCTGGACGTTGTCGAAGGCGTCGTCGTTGGTCGGGTCGACGGGGATGTTGCGGGTCTGCACCGTCGCCGCCACCAGGTTGCCGGCGACGAAACGCGCGTTCGGCAGCGGCACCAGGTCGCCCAGCTGCACGTCGACATGGCCGCGCTCGTGGGTGGCGTTGATGGTGATCTCGGCCGGCACGCCGGCTTCGCTCGACAGGGGCGAGAAATACACGGCCACCGGCAGCCGCAGGTCCGGCCGGCCGTTGCCGCTGGTGTTGGTCAGCGTGACTTCGCCGTAAACCCATTCACCGATCAGGCGGCTGTCCTGCACGCTGATCGCGAAGTTCACCGCGGTGCCGCCGTTGCTGGCGGCGAAGCTGGTGACGCTGGGCGTGATGGAGGCGCCGGCGCCGAGGCTGGCCTGCACGCTATAGGTGGTGCCGGCGGCACCCGGCATCGCCTTGAAGCTGCGCGCCACGGTGCAGCTGATGAAGCAGCCACCGTGCGCCAGCGACGGCAGGTTGAGGTTCTGGGCACCGCCGGTGAACACGCTCGAGCGTGCCGCCGCGAAGCTGCCCGGCGCCACCTCCAGGTAAAGACCGGCCTGGGTCGCCTTGGCGACGTCCACCATGCCCGAGCCCTGGTGGTGCGGGTCGGACAAGTCCAGCGCCGGCATGCGGCGCACCGATGGCCGGGCCGTCAGCTGCAGGGCCGACATGAGCTGGTCGGCGCCCAGCGCGGGATTGGTGGACTTGAGCAGCGCGGCCGCGCCGGCAACGTGCGGCGCCGCCATCGAGGTGCCGCTCAGCAGCCGGGTGGTGGTGGTGCCGGTATGCGAGGCCGACATGATCTGCACGCCCGGCGCAGTGATGTCGGGCTTGAGCACGGAGAAGGGAATCACGCCGCCGCGGCCGCTGAAGTCGGCAAGGATGTCTGCGCTGCCCGGGCCGTTGCGGTCGTGGCTGGCCGCCGCGACGCTGAATACCCAGGGTGCGTTGCTGGGGCTGTGCACCGTGCCGAAGTCAGGGCCGTCGTTACCTGCCGCCGCGGCGACGACCACGCCGGCATCGCGCGCGCCCAGGAAGGCGTCGGTGTCGGAATAGACCCAGGGATCGCGGCTGCCGCCGCCGATCGAATAGTTGATGACGTCGACGCCATCGGCCACGGCCTGGTCGATCGAACGCACCAGGGCCGTGCCGTCGCAGCCGTCGCTGTCGTCCGGGCAGCCCTTGTAGGAAATGATGTTGGCGCGCGGGGCAACGCCGGAGAAACCGGCGCCGAAGGCCGCACCCGCGGCCGTGGCGGCCACGTGCGTGCCATGGCCGTCGGTGTCGGCGCCCGGCGCCAGGCCGTTGGCGGCGACGGTGAAGTCCCAGAGCCCCACCAGCTTGCTGTTGCAGGCGCCGGGCGTACTCACGC
>CAXAYM010000141.1:0-6055 GCA_963973175.1 uncultured Arenimonas sp. | reverse complement strand
TGGCCATCATCGCCTTCTCGGCGTCCTGCTTGGCTTCGTTCAGTTCACGCTCCAGGCGGCGATGCAGGGCCAGCTCTTCCTGCAGCGCGTTCACTTCGCGGGTCTGTTCGCCGGTGGTCTGGGCCGCGTGCTGCAGCGCGCGGTTGCGCAGGGTGAAGGCGCGCCAGACACCGGCGGCGCCCGCGAAGGCCAGCAGCGCGGCGATCAGCGCCGCCGTCTGCCACACCCAGTTGTCGCTGAAATGCCCCATCAGCGCGGCAAGCGCGGCGCCCAGCGCCCCGGCGATCGCCAGCCAGCGGACGATCAGCGCATCTTTCGGGTTCGGTGCCATCTAGAGCACTGCCTGCTGGAAGTCGAAGTCCATGCCGCGGTCTGCCTGCTGCACCAGGTTGCCCTGGATGAAGTCGATGCCGCTCATCCACAGCGTGGCGGCCGCCTGGGCATCCTCGACGCCGTGGCCGATCACCTCCAGGCCACGCCGGTGCGCGCGGTCGATCAGCACCTTCAGCTCGTCGCGCATGTTCGGCGACAGCGCCGTCGAGGTGTATTTGCGGGCCAGCTTGACGAAACCCAGCGGCAGTTCGTCGAACAGGCGGTCAGTGCTGTCGTTGGGTTCGAACTGGCTCAGGCAGAACTGCAGGCCATCGGCCACCATCGCGTCGCAGAAGGTGCGGATGGTGCCGGCGTGGATGGCCGCGTCCTCCATGCGCAGTTCGACCACCAGCGAGGTGCCGGGCACGTCGTGCGCGGCCAGCTCGGCCTTGAGCCAGGTGGCCTGGCCCGGGTCGGCCATCGTCAGCGGCGACTGGGTCACGAACAGGCGCAGGGCCTTGCCCTCGGCGCGGCGGTCACGGATCAGCTTCATCGCGGCCTGCAGCACCCAGCGGTCGATGTCGGTGATGAAGTCGCCGCGTTCGGCCAGCGGCACCACCTCGGCGGCCGGCAGCAGCTTGCCGTTGGCGTCGCGCAGGCGCAGCAGCACCTGGTACTGGCTGTCGTCGCTGCCGGCCACGGCCACCACCGGCTGGTACAGCAGCTCCAGGCTGTTGCGGGCGATGGCCTCGCGGATCTCGTTGACCAGCGCGGTCTCGCGCGCGGCCTCGGTGGGCTGGGCCGGCTGGTAGCGGCGCACGCCCTTGTCCTGGGTGCGGGCCTCGCGGGCCATGCGTTCGGCCACGTCCAGCAGCTCGGCGACGTCGGTGAAACGGTGCTTGAACGCGCACACGCCCACCGAGACCCGCAGGCGCAGCGGATGGCCCTGCACGGTGAACGGATGCTGCACCAGGGCCGCACGCAGCTGGGTCGCGAAAGCTTCCAGGCCGGCTTCGTCGCGCTCGGTGTCGAGCATCACGAAACTGCCGTCGCCAAAGCGCGTGGCGGGGCGCTGGCCGGCCTGTTCGCCCACCAGCTTGCCGACGGCGCCCAGCAATTGCTCGAGCACGGTCAGGCCCAGGCGGTCCCGCAGCAGGTTCACGCTTTCCACTTCCAGGAACAGCACGCCGCCCGGGCTGTTCTCATGCGAGGCCGCCAGGGCGTCGACGATCTGTTCGCGCACTTCGGTACGGTGCAGGAGCCCGGTTTCCGGGTGGCGACCGTTGCGGCGGCTCTGTTTGGCCTGCGCGGCGCGGTGGCGCGCGACACGATTGCTGACCGCGGCGATCAGGTGCTTGGGCCGCACGGGCTTGGTAATGAAGTCGTCGCCGCCGGCTTCCAGGGTTTCGAACTGGCGGTCGGGGTCGGCCTCGCCCGAGAGGAACACGATGGGCGTGTGCAGGAAGGGGTCCTGGTCGCGGATCAGCACGGTCAGCTCGATGCCGTTGGCATGCGGCATGTGCAGGTCCATCAGGATCAGGTCGGGGTTGAAGCGGTGCAGGGCCTCGAGCACGTCCAGCGGGTCGAGCACCACGTCGGTCTGCATGCCGGCGTTGCGCAGGATGCCTTCGGCGAACAGGGCCTGGTTGCGGTCGTCCTCGACGATCAGCACGCGGAAGGGCTCGCCGCCGCCCGGGCTCACCAGCTGGCCCAGGCGCTTGAGCACTTCGGCGGCGTTGGGTTCGACCAGCAGCAGGTCGACGCCCGCTCGCTGGGCGTTCAGGCGCAGGTTGATGTCGTCGGCTTCACTCAGGGCCACCAGCTGGATCGGCTGGCTGCTCAGCTCGCGGGCGGCGCGCACGGTGGCGCCGATCTCCTCGAGCTGGTCGCTGAAGCCGGCGTCCACCAGGGCCAGGCGCGCGGGCAGGGCGCCCAGCAGCTCGCTCAGTTCCTCGGGGGTTTCGAGCAGCTCGACTTCGTAACCGGCGGCCTCCATGCGCTGGTCGAGCTCCAGCGACAGCGGGCCATGTTCGGTCAGGTGGTAGACGCGGATGCCGGTGACATCGGGCGAGGTCTCGGTCATGGCGGTCACCTGGGGTCGGGGCGCGGTCGTCGGCCTCGGGGCCGGGGCGGGCGGAGCGGCCGGAGCCGGCGCCGGTTTGGGCTTGGGGGCGGGCGGCGGGGGGGGGGGGGGTGGCGGTGCCGGTGCGGGTTCTTCGGCCATCACCGTGGCGGTGGCGTCCGGGGCGTCCTCGCCCCAGCGGCGCCAATAATTGGCGGGCGGGGTCTCGGCGCGGCCGCTTTGCTGCACCACGCGCGGCGGTGCGCTGATGTCGGCGCCGGCTTCGGCGCCCATCGGCACCGCTTGGCCGATGTCCTCGACCAGGTGCCACAGGCGTTCGCCGGTCTCCTGGTCGGGCAGGGCCTGTTGCTGCAGGGTGTCGTGCAGCAGCGTGTGCAGGTCCAGGAAATGCTGGCCGGCTTCGTCGAGCCCGTGCTGGCGGCACGCGTGGCCCAGGCTCAGCGCGTCTTCGTTGAGCAGCGCCAGGCCGTTGATGTCCCAGCCGTCCTGCAGGAAATGGTGCAGGCGGCGGCCGATCTTCTCCACGCGCCGGGGAAGGTGGCGCAGGAAAGCGGGTCGGTGTGCGGCGAGTCGTGACTCGTCGTGCGGATTCATCGCGTGGCCCCTGTTTGGCCTTGGATTATGCCCTGAAGGCTAACGGCCGGCAGCCGCCCTGCCGGACAGCCGCCAGACCCACCTCGCCACCCAGGCCACGAACAGCGCGCCGGCCAGCAACACGCCCAGCAGCAGCGCCAGCGCCGCCCAGGGATAGATGAAGACCAGCGATATCGCGCCCAGCGTCGCCGTATCTTCGCCGGCGGACGCCGCCCAATTCGATACGGGCTCGGGTGAAGCATTGATGAGGGCGCGGGTGCCGGACTTGAGCAGGTGCGTGCCCAGCGCCGCGCCGCCGCCCAGCGCCAGCGCGCTGCCTGCCAGCTGGCCGTCGTCGGACAGCGTGGCCGCGGCGAGGAAGGCGCCTGCGGGAATGCGCGCCAGCGTCTGCAGCAGGTCCCAGCCCGAATCGACGCCAGGGATCTTGTCGGCGGCGAACTCCACCACCGCCAACGCGCCGGCGGTGCCCATCACCCAGGGCGAGGTGGTGACTTCCAGGGCACTGGGCAGCTCCACCCAGCCCATCAGTCCCGCGAGGCCCACGCCGAAAACGGTGAAATAGGCCCGCACGCCGGCAAGGCAGGCCAGGGCCAGGCCCAGTGCGAAGATGTGCGCTTCGGTCATGTCGCCCCCGGAACGTGACGTGGTTCACAGTATAGTGGCCCCGCGCCTTGACGCTGGCAGGGCGCGCCCGCTTAAGTTGGCCGGCTGCGCGCCCCGGCGCGACCCCCTAAGGTCATGAATACCCCCGCCCCCGACAAACATCGTTTCGTGATCGTGCCGCACCGCCCGTATGTCCGGGTGTTGCTGGCGGTCGGGCTGGTGCTTTGGGCCGGCAGCCTGGTGGCCACCTGGATGATCGCCTCCGAGCGCGCCGCGCCGGGCCGCGACCAGCTGCGCCGCGAGCTTGACCTGGCCAGCGAGCGCGCCGCGCGATCGGAAGACGTGGCCCGCCAGCTGCGCCAGAACGTCGCCACCCTGCGTCGCAGCGACCAGATCAGCCGCGCCGCCAACACCGAACTGCAGGCAACGCTGGCCGAGCGCGAGGAAGAAGTCTCCGCCCTGCGGGCCGACGTCGCCTTCTACGAGCGCCTGGTCGGCGCCACCGGCCAGCGCCGCGGCCTGAGCGTGCACGAGGCCGTGTTCGCCCAGGAATCAGGCGGCACCTGGCGCTACACCGTCACCCTGACCCAGAACCTCAACCGCGGCGCCATCAGCAAGGGCGAGGCGCGGCTGTCGGTCGAGGGCGTCAGCGAGGGCCGCCTGGTCAACCTGGGCTGGTCCGAACTCCTCCAGAAGCCGGATGCAACCGGACAGCCGTTTTCGTTCCGCTATTTCCAGCAGCTCGAAGGCAGCGTGATGCTGCCCGAGGGCTTTACCCCCCAACGCGTCCGCGTGCAGTTGCGCTCGGACGGCAGTACCGTGGAGCAGGCCTTCCCCTGGGAAGCGCGTGAGCCGCGAGGAGACTAGACATGTTCGGCAGCGACAAAAAATCCCCCCGCCACGGCAATTCCGTGGAAACCCTGGTCGGCCCGCGCGCGGTGATCCGCGGCGACATCAATTTCTCCGGCGGCCTGTACGTCGAAGGCACCATTTACGGCAAGGTCGTCGCCGACGAGGGCTCGGCGGCGGTGCTGACCCTGGCCGAGGACGGTCGCATCGAGGGTGAGGTGCGCGCCCCGGTGGTGGTGATCAGCGGCACGATGACCGGCGACGTCCACGCGGCGGAGCGGGTCGAACTGGCCGCCAACGCCCGCGTGAACGGCAACATCCACTACAAGGTGGTGGAAATGGCCGCCGGCGCGATGATCACCGGCCGGCTGATCCACGCCGAGGCGCCGATGGCACAGCTGACCGGCCCGGCGGGCGAATCCGCGCCGGCGGCGGTGCCCCTGCGGGGCAAGTCGGCCAAGGTAGAGGCCCAGCAAGCTTGAATCCGGGGCCGACAGGCCCCATCTTGCCGCCATGGAAATGCATCCCAGCTACCAGCAGCTCGACGCCCCGCTCGAGTTCACCTCCGCCGCGGCCGCCAAGGTCGCGTCCCTGATCGCCGAGGAAGGCAATCCGGGCCTGAAGCTGCGGGTGTACATCACCGGTGGTGGCTGTTCGGGCTTCCAGTACGGTTTCGAGTTCGACGAGCAGCAGGGCGAGGACGACCTGGCCCTGCAGCGCGACGGCGTCACCCTGCTGGTGGACCCGCTGAGCCTGCAGTACCTGATGGGCGCGGAAGTCGATTACCGCGAAAGCCTGCAGGGCGCGCAGTTCGTCATCCGCAATCCCAACGCCAAGACCACCTGCGGCTGCGGCAGCAGCTTCTCGGCCTGATCCCCGCGTGAGCGCCGTGCCGCCCGGTTTCGCCTTTCGCGGCCCGGGGCTGGACCGCGCCGAACTGCTGCGCGAAAACCCCGATGAACTCGACGCCCGCTGGCCGGGCGCCCGCGTCCTGGTGGTCGATGCCGAAGGCCAGGCGCGCTTTCGGCGCCCGCCCAAGGAAACCGCCCCGGCCACCGGTGCCGAGGCCTCGCCCGAAGACGTGATCAGCACCGGCGCCCGCCTGGCCGCCGCCCGCCCGGCCACGGCCAGCCTGCTGGGCCTGGACGGCGACACCGCTTGGTTCGTCCTGCCGCATGAGTCCCTCGACGAGCCCCTGCCGGGCCGCCTGGGCGTGCGCGAGGCCGCCGCCACCTGGCCGGCGCTGCCCGCCTCGGCCCTGGCCCAGGCCCGCGCCCTGGTGCACTGGCAGCAGCGCAACCGCCACTGCGGCGGCTGCGGCGAAGCCGTCGTCTTCGGCCGCGCCGGCTACAGCGCCCGCTGCCCCGGCTGCGGCCTGGAACACTACCCGCGCACCGACCCGGCGATCATCGTCGCCGTCAGTGATGGCCCGCGGCTGCTGCTGGGCCGCCAGGCCAGCTGGCCGCCGGGGCGCTGGTCGGTGCTGGCCGGCTTCGTCGAACCGGGCGAATCGCTGGAACAGGCCATCGCCCGCGAAGTGATGGAAGAGGCCTCGGTGCCGGTGCATTCGAGCCGCTATTCCGGCTCGCAGCCCTGGCCGTTCCCGGCCTCGCT
>CAXAYM010000140.1:0-6067 GCA_963973175.1 uncultured Arenimonas sp. | reverse complement strand
TTGCCCTTCCACTCCGTGCGGCCGGTGATCGACATCGGGAACACCAGGTCCGCGGTTTCGCCTTCGGCGAGCACGGGGAAGAGGGTGATCTCGCGGCTCGCCCCGGGCAGCAGCGGGTGTCCGGCCGGCGAAAACGTCCAGCTGCGACCCGCGGCATCGCGACCATCCAGGAACCCCTGCAGGCGACCGTGGGCGTTGCCTTCGTTGCGAACCATCAGGAAAGGCAGCTTGCGGCCACCCTGTTCGTGCACGCCGGCGCCATCGAGCACGAGCCGTGCCGCGCCATCGCCGATGTCGAGATAGACGATGATCCCGATCCGTCCGGCGACGGGCATCGGCATGTTCGGTACGCGCACCGGTTCACCTTCGAACAACAGCGCGAAGCGACACTGGCCTGCCGGCGCGTCGGCGGGCACGCGGACTTCGAACCGGAATCGCCGTTTGGAGCGCGCCTGGACTTCCACCTCCTGCGCCTCGATGGCCGTCCAAGGCCGGCAGCTGCCCTCTTCGAGCGACTTCGAGAATTCGGCGGTGCCTTCCGCGTCCAGCGTCCAGTCGGCCGTGCCGACCTTGAGCCGCAGCGGCAGGTTGGAGGTGTTGTAGATCTCCACCACCTCCCGGTAGACGGCACCTGGCTGGGCCCGGTCCTCGAAGCGCGGGGGAGACAGCTGCGCGGAAAATTGCGCGAAGGCCAGCGAGGGCAGCATCAGGGCCGCGAGGGCAAGGGTGCGGGCGATCAGGCTCACTGGCCCTCCAGTTCGATCTCGAAGGCGAAATCGAGCACTTCCGGCCGTTCGAACAGCTGGCCGTCGGTGAGAATGGTCAGCACGAAAGTGTCCGACAGCGTGGGGCCGGTGACGGGGCCGCTGTAGACGAGCCCGCGTTCTCCGTCGGACATCGCGCCCGGGAGCAGCGGACCGCGCGCCGTCCATTCCACCCGCACCGGCATGGTCTGTTTCGAAAGCGTCTGGTAAATGCGGACGTTGCGGCCCTGCCAGGGGGAGACATCCAGGCGGACCAGCACGGTTACCTGGCCGGCCATGACATTGCTGGCCCCGGGCGACGGATCGACCCATTCGAGCCGGGTCAGGCCTCCAAGGACCTGGGTTCCCGTGTCGTCGACGCGTTCGGCGGCCAGCGCCGGGAATGCGGTCGCCGAGACGAAAAGCAGGCTCGCGAGGAGGAAGGAGGAGCGGATCACAGGGTCACCAGCGTGAAGGTGACGGTCGCGGAGTAGGTTCCTCCGGCGATCACATCGCTGTTGGCGTAGCGAAAGCTGAGGCAGCTCTCGTTCCAGCTGTTCTGCACGAAGTTTGCCAGGGGCGTCGAGCCCGGGGCGAACTGTCCGGGCGGAATCGGCTGCGCGCCGGTGTCGCCGTTGCCGCTGCTTGTCCAGCTGATCTCGGAAATCGGGATCGAGTTGCCCTGCGGACTGTCGAGCGTGCCGGGTGCGAGGACGCTCAGCTGCGCGCTGAAATTGTTGGAGTTGCCGTTCCGCCGGAAGAATCCACCGACGTAGATCTGGCCCGCGTTGCAGAACTGGAAACCGTCGTAGTCGCTGCTGGTGCGGCCGTTGCCGGCCATCGCCTGGGACACGCCATTGCCGACATCATTGGCATTGAGCTGGACGCGGACGAGACTGACGTCACCCCCGTTCTCGGGCACGCCACCGTCGGTCCATGGCCGGATGCCACCGCCTTGCCACCAGGGATAGTTGGTGAACTCACCATCGCCGACGCGCAGATAGACCATGCGGCTACCCGGCGTGATCGGCACCTCGAAGGCGAGGGCCAGGTCGGTGGCCAGGCTGGCCAGCAGGATGGCGATGGCGGCGACTTTGCGCATGCGGGCGGGCAGGGCGACGGGCGGGACCAGCAACGCTGGCCCCGCCCGGCGTCGCGTCGCTTTACGGAGCGGTCGCGGTGTAGGTGACGGTGCCGGTGTAGGTGCCGCCGGCGACCAGGTTGTCGTTCGCGTATTCGAACGACCAGGTGTCGGTGCGGTTCACGACGCCGTCCGAGGCCGGGATGGTGATCGCGGCCGCGCCCACCACGGGCACGTCCAGGCCGGTAGCGCCGCCGGTGGCGGCCGTGCCGGTGATCTGCGACCAGGGAATGATTTCGCTGCCATTGCTCAGGCCGGTGCCGGAGCCGACGGCCTCGAGGTCCACGTCGCCGGCATTGCTGACCAGGCGCACGCCGACGGTGCTGTCGCCGGCCACCGGGCTGCCGGTGCCGATGTTGGCATCCACGTCGGCAATGCTGGCGACGCCGGAAAGGTCGAAGCTGACTTCGTCGACGATGGTGCCGGCGGAGCCAACCTGCAGGTAGAGGAAGCGGGGGATGACGATCTCGAAGTCCAGGTCGGCGGACGCGCTCAGGGCGCCGTTGCCAGTGTCGAACTCGGAGTCGGCCAGGGCCGGGGTCATCGCAATCAGGCCGAGGGACGCCACGCCGGCGAAGGCGAGGCCTCGGATGGAACGGACGGTGTTCTTCATGAGCAGGTATTCCTTGATTAGTTTGCCTGGGTGAAACGACAGGATTGTTGGGTCGACAGTCCGGGCCGGATCACCGACCGGGGGCACGCAAACTGCGGGCGAATGGTTAAAAGCAGGAAGCGTGCCAACCAGCCCCTCCCCGGGTGGTCGGAATCCCCTGAGCGCCAAAACTGCGTGCCAGGTCACAGTATGTGAAGGTCCGCCGCGACGCAAATGGGGGACAACACCGGCCGTCCGGCCGACGAACGGCAGCCGAGGGGGGGCGAACGGGGCGGAAATGTGACGCAGCGCGTCACCTTTCCGGGGTGGCCGTCACAGTTTGGGGGGGTGGAAGGAGCCCCCGCGGGGGCTCAGACCTCGAGCGAGGCCAGGTCACCCTTGGCTTCGAGCCAGGCCTTGCGGTCGCCGGCGCGCTTCTTCGCCAGCAGCAGGTCCATCAGCGAGCGGGTCTGCTCGGCATCGTCCACCGTCAGCTGCACCAGCCGGCGGGTATCGGGGTGGATGGTGGACTCCCGCAGCTGCGAGGGATTCATCTCGCCCAGGCCCTTGAAGCGGGTGACGCTGACCTGGCCGCGGATCTTCTCGCGCTCGATCCGGTCCAGCAGCAGGCGCTTTTCTTCTTCGTCCAGGGCGTAGAAGACCTGCTTGCCGACGTCCACGCGGAACAGCGGCGGCATCGCCACGAAGATGTTGCCGGCCCGCACCAGGGCCGGGAAATGGCGCAGGAACAAGGCCGATAGCAGGGTGGCGATGTGCAGGCCGTCGGAATCGGCGTCGGCCAGGATGATCACTTTTCCGTAGCGCAGGCCATCGATGTTCTCCACGCCCGGGTCGCAGCCGATGGCCACGGCCAGGTCGTGCACCTCGTTGGAGGCCAGCACGCCGCCGGACTCAACCTCCCAGGTGTTCAGGATCTTGCCGCGCAGCGGCAGGATGGCCTGGAATTCCTTGTCCCGGGCCTGCTTGGCGCTGCCGCCGGCCGAGTCACCCTCGACCAGGAACAGCTCGGTCCGCCCCAGGTCCTGGCTGATGCAGTCGGCCAGCTTGCCGGGCAGGGCCGGGCCCTGGGTGATCTTCTTGCGGACGACCTGCTTCTCCGACTTCAGGCGGGCGGCCGCGCGGTCGATCGCCAGCTGGGCGATCTGGGTGCCCAGTTCCACGTGCTGGTTGAGCCAGAGCGAAAACGCGTCGTGCGCCGCGCCTTCGACGAAGGCCGCGGCCTGGCGCGAACTCAGGCGCTCCTTGGTCTGGCCGCTGAACTGCGGGTCGGTCATCTTCAGGCTCAGCACGAAGCTGATCCGGTCCCAGACGTCTTCCGGCGCCAGCTTGACGCCGCGAGGCAGCAGGCTGCGGAAGTCGCAGAACTCGCGCAGCGCGTCGGTGAAGCCCGAGCGCAGGCCGTTGACGTGGGTGCCGTGCTGCGCGGTGGGGATCAGGTTGACGTAGCTTTCCTGCACCAGCTCGCCCTCCGGCACCCAGGCCACGGCCCAGTCGGCGATCTCGGTGTCCTTGGACAGGTGGCCGACGAACAGCTCGGCCGGCAGCAGCTCCCGGTCCGACAGCGCGCCGCGCAGGTAGTCCCGGAGGCCGTCCTCGTAGTACCACTCGTCCTTGTCGCCACTGGCGGCGTCGTGCAGTTTCACCGTCAGGCCGGGGCACAGCACGGCCTTGGCGCGCAGCAGGTGGCGCAGGGCGCGGATCGAGATCTTCGGCGAATCGAAGTATTTCGGATCGGGCCAGAAGCGCAGGCGAGTGCCGGTGTTGCGCTTGCCGACCGTACCGACCACGTCCAGGGCCGAGCTGCGGTCGCCATCGCGGAACTCCATGCGGTGTTCCTGGCCATCGCGCTTGATGAACACCTCGACCTTCTTCGACAGCGCATTGACCACGCTGACGCCGACGCCATGCAGGCCGCCGGAGAAGGTGTAGTTCTTGCCGCTGAACTTGCCGCCCGCGTGCAGGCGCGTGAGGATCAGCTCCACGCCGGGGATGCCTTCCTCCGGGTGCACATCCACCGGCATGCCGCGGCCGTCGTCTGAAACCTCCACGCTGCCGTCGGCGTGCAGCACGACCTCGATCAGCTTCGCGTGCCCGCCCAGGGCTTCGTCCACGGAGTTGTCGATGACCTCCTGGGCCAGGTGGTTGGGCCGGGTGGTGTCGGTGTACATGCCGGGACGGCGCTTGACCGGGTCCAGGCCCGACAGGACTTCGATGTCGGCGGCGTTGTAGCGGGTGTTCATGCGGGGCAGGGGCCTTCCTGGCGGGTCTTGCGGTGGCGGGCAGGATGCGCGGCGGCCCGGGGCCGGTCAAGCAGGCATCGCCCCGGCGCCGGTGCAAACCCTTGATGGGAAAAAGTTTCTCGCCCCGGCCGACGTGAGCCGGTAGAATACGGTTTTCCAGCGCCCCCTTATCCCATGACCCGTCTGATCTTCGTAACCGGTGGCGTGGTGTCCTCGCTTGGCAAGGGCATCGCCGCGGCCTCGCTGGCAGCCATCCTGGAAGCCCGCGGCCTGCGGGTCACCATGATGAAGCTCGATCCCTACATCAACGTGGACCCGGGCACCATGAGCCCGTTCCAGCACGGCGAGGTCTACGTCACCGACGACGGCGCCGAAACCGACCTTGACCTGGGCCACTACGAGCGCTTCCTGCGCGTGCGCCTGAGCCGCAAGAACTCGGTCACCACCGGCCGCATCTACGAAAACGTGATCCGCAAGGAGCGCCGCGGCGACTACCTGGGCGGCACCGTGCAGGTGATCCCGCACATCACCGACGAGATCAAGCGCTGCATCTTCGAGGCCACCGATGGTTTCGACGTCGGCCTGGTGGAGATCGGCGGCACCGTCGGCGACATCGAGTCCTTGCCCTTCCTGGAAGCCATCCGCCAGATCCGCACCGAACGCGGTCCCGACCAGGCCATCTTCATGCACCTGACCCTGGTGCCCTGGATCGCCGCCGCCGGCGAGCTCAAGACCAAGCCCACCCAGCACTCGGTGAAGGAACTGCGCTCGATCGGCATCCAGCCCGACATCCTGGTCTGCCGCAGCGAAAAGCCGCTGCCCGACAGCGAGCGCCGCAAGATCGCCCTGTTCACCAACGTGCCCGAGAAGGCCGTCATCAGCTGCGTGGACGTCGCCAACATCTACCAGCTGCCGCTGTGGCTGCACCAGCAGCAGCTCGACCAGATCGTCGTCGAACGGCTGCGGCTCGAGGACAAGGCGGCGGCCGCCGATCTGTCCGAGTGGGAGGCGGTGGTGGACGCCGTCGAAAACCCCGGCGACGAAGTGACGGTGGCCGTGGTCGGCAAGTACGTCGATCACCAGGATGCCTACAAGTCGCTGTCGGAGGCGCTCAAGCACGGCGGCCTGCGCCAGCGCACGCGGGTCAGGCTCAAGTGGCTCGAATCCGAGCAGGTCGAGAAGGACGGCGATGCCGTGCTGTCCGACGTGGACGCCATCCTGGTGCCCGGCGGCTTCGGCGACCGCGGTTTCGAGGGCAAGGTGCTCACCGCGAAATACGCGCGCGAGCACGGCGTGCCGTATTTCGGCATCTGCTTCGGCATGCAGATGG
>CAXAYM010000139.1:0-6096 GCA_963973175.1 uncultured Arenimonas sp. | reverse complement strand
CACGCTGCCTCCACCCGCGCAAGGAACAAGACCCGACGCCCTGCTTGGCCAAAGGCCAAGGGCAAAAGTAAAAGATTCGCGGCTGAAGGGGCTCCTACAAGTGGCCGGGGGAAGCCGGCATACTTCGCGGCGAACCCATCGCAGCAACCCGGGGAAATCGAATGAAACGACGTGAACTCCTGCGTGGCGCCGGCCTCGCCGCCGTGGCAACCGGCCTCGCCGCCTGCGGCGCCCGGCCCGAGGGTGCGGCCGACGGCGGCGTCACCGCCTCCACCGAACGCCTGCAGTGGAAGATGGTCACGTCCTGGCCCACCAACTTTCCCGGCCTCGGCACCGGTGCCGCCAAGCTCGCGGCGATGATCACCGCCGCCAGCGGCGGCCGGCTCACGGTGAAGGTCTACGGCGCCGGCGAACTCGTGCCGGCCTTCGAGGTCTTCGATGCCGTCGGCCGCGGCACCGCCGAAATGGGCCACTCCGCCAGCTACTACTGGAAGGGAAAGGCCGCCGCGGCGCCGTTCTTCTGCGCCGTGCCCTTCGGCCTCAACGCCCAGGAAATGAACGGCTGGCTGTACGAAGGCGGTGGCCTGGAAATCTGGCGCGAACTCTACGCGCACTTCGGCCTGGTGCCGTTCCCGGCCGGCAACACCGGCGTGCAGATGGCCGGCTGGTTCCGCAAGCCGGTCGATTCGCTGGCCGACCTCCAGGGCCTGAAGATGCGCATCCCCGGCCTCGGCGGCGAGGTGATGGCACGCGTCGGCGCGACGCCGGTGAACCTTCCCGGCGCCGAGATCTTCAGCTCGCTGCAGACCGGCGCCATCGACGCCGCCGAATGGGTGGGCCCTTACAACGACCTGGCCTTCGGCCTGCACCGCGCTGCCAAGTACTGCTATTACCCGGGTTGGCAGGAGCCGGGCCCGACGCTCGAATGCATGGTCAACAAGACCGCCTTCGACGCGCTGCCGCAGGACCTGCGTGACATCGTCGACACCTGCTGCCGCGCGGTGAACGACGCGATGCTGGCCGAATACACCGCCCGCAACCAGCAGGCGCTCGACCGCCTGGTGCGCGAGCACGGCGTTGAACTGCGGCAGCTTCCGGACGACGTGCTGCTGGCGCTGCGCCGGGCGTCGGACAAGGTGCTCGAGGAAACCGCGGCGGCCGATCCGCTTGCCCGTCGGGCGCTCGAATCCATGCGCGCCTTCCAGGCCCAGGCCAAGGCCTGGCATGCGGTATCGGAAGAGGCCTACTACGCCACCCGCGGCTGACCCGTGCAGGAAGTCATGACCGGGCGGCGCCAGGCAAACCGCGGCTGAACGCTGCGCCAGCGCAGTGACTTCAGGGACGGCCGCCCGGTTCCCCGACTTGCGTATTTTCACATCACGATCACAAAGTCGAGATGTGTCATGCGTAGCTGGATGTTCCGCGCAGCCTGGGTGGCTGCTTCCCTGTTCATCGTCGTTGGCGCCGTTTTCGCCATCGCCTGGTTCGAGACCGAGGCCGACCTGGCGCGGGTCTACGAAGTCGTCGACCCGCCGCTGCCCATGACCAGCGCCCCCGAGGCCCTGGCCCGCGGCGAACACCTGTACACCGTCACCGGCTGCGTGGAATGCCACGGCGAAGCCGGCCGCGGCAAGGTCTTCATCGACGCCGGCCCGGTGGCCTTCGTCGTCGCGCCCAACCTCACGCCCGCTGCCGTCGGCGAACGTTACGACGCCGATGCACTCGGCGCGGCCATCCGCCACGGCATCGACCCGCAGGGTCGTCCCTTGCGGGTGATGCCTTCCACCGATTTCATGAACCTCTCCGACGAGGACACCGCCGCGCTGGTCGCCTACCTGCAGGCGCTGCCCTCATCCGACAACCAGCCAGGCACCACGGAAATACGTCCGCTGGGCCGCGTGATGGCACTGTTCGGCAAGCTGCACCTGGCGCCCGCGGCCGACATCGACCACACGCCACGCAAGCGCAGCGCACCGCCCGCCGGTCCCACTGCCGAATACGGCGCCTACCTGGCCCAGGTCTGCACCGGTTGCCATGGCATGGCCTGGACCGGCCAGCGTGTGCCGGGCACGCCGCCCGAGCTGCCACCGGCGCCCAATCTCACCGTCCATGCCACCGGGCTGCAAGGCTGGACCGAAGGCGACTTCCTGCGGGTGTTCCGCGAAGGCAAACGCCCGGACGGCAGCGACGTGCACCCCTTCATGCCCTGGCGCAGTTACGGCCAGATGAGTGACGTGGAGATGCAGGCGATCTGGAAGCACCTGTCGGCGCTTCCGCCGACCGAGGGATTGCCGCGCCGGGCGCCGGGCTGAGGCCGCGCTGGCTCAGCCATAGAGATAATCGGGCAGCGCAGTGGCGAGCCAGGGGAAGGCCGCCACCGCCGCCAGCATCAGCAGCTGCAGGCCGATGAAGGGCAGCACGCCGCGGTAGACGTCGCTCGTGCGCAGCTCCGGTGGCGCCACGCCGCGCAGGTAGAACAGCGCGAAGCCGAAGGGCGGCGTCAGGAAGCTGGTCTGCAGGTTGATCGCCATCATCACGCCCAGCCACACCGGGTCCACGCCCAGCGCCAGCAGCACCGGCCCGACGATCGGCACCACCACGAACACGATCTCGATGAAGTCGAGCACGAAGCCGAGCACGAACATCAGCAGCATCACCGCGACGACGGCGCCCCAGGTGCCGCCGGGCAGCCCGGTCAGCGCCGCGTGCACCAGGTCATCGCCGCCGTAGCCGCGAAACACCAGCGAAAACAGCGCCGCGCCCACCAGGATGGCGAACACCATCGCCGTCACCTTCACCGTTTCGCGCGCCACTTCGGCCAGGCGCGCGAAACCGAGGCGACCGTAGAGCCCGGCGAACACCGTGGCGCCGACTGCGCCCACCGCCGCCGCTTCGGTGGCGGTCGCGAAGCCACCCAGGATGGCGCCCAGCACCAGGCCGATCAGCGCCAGTGGCGGCATGATCGCCTTCACCAGCTGCCACCCCGAGCGCGGTGCCAGGTCGCGCAGCGCCGGCGCCCGCTCCGGCTGGCGCCAGGCCACCCACAGCGCGTAGGCCAGGTACAGGCCGACCAGGCCCAGGCCCGGCAGCAGCGCACCGGCGAACAGGTCGCCCACCGAGACCGTTTCCGGCGCGAACACGCCCTGCTGCAGCTGCGCCTGCTGGTAGGCATTGCCCAGCTGGTCGCCCAGCAGCACCAGCACGATCGAGGGCGGGATGATCTGGCCCAGGGTGCCCGAGGCGCAGATCGCACCGCTGGCCAGGCGCGGGCAGTAGCCGTGCCGCAGCATGGTCGGCAGCGAGATCAGGCCCATCGCCACGACCGTGGCGCCGACGATGCCGGTGGACGCGGCCAGCACCGCGCCGACCAGCAGCACCGCCACCACCAGGCCGCCGCGCTTTCGTCCGAACAGCGAAGCCACGGCCTCGAGAAGGGACTCGGCGATACGCGAGCGTTCCAGCATCACGCCCATGAAAACGAACAGCGGCACCGCGACCAGGGTTTCGTTGGTCATGACGCCGAAGATCCGGTTGGGGAACGCCTCCAGGAAACTCGCGTCGAACACCCCCAGCACGAGCCCGGCCCCCGCCGACAGCAGCGCCACGCCGCCCAGCACGAAAGCCACCGGGTAGCCGCTGGCCAGGCCGGCGAACAGGCCCAGCAGCAGCAGGAGAAGCATCCACGCCTGCGGTTCGAACACGGTCAGTCTTCCTGGCGCGAAGTGGCGCGGCCCAGCGCGCGGGTGGTTTCGGCAAGGCCCTGGATCAGGAGTAGCGATGCCGAAACGGGAACCAGCGCCTTGAGCAGGTACCAGCCCGGCAGGCCGCCGGGGTCCCGCGAGCCTTCGCGCGCCGCCCAGCTGGCGGCCACGTAGTCCCAGCTCATCGCGACGATGAACACGCACAACGGCAACAGCAGCAGCACGCCGGCCGCGACCTCGACCCAGGCGCGGGTGCGCGGCGACCAGCGCTGCGAGAACACATCCACGCGCACGTGCGCGCCGTGGCGCAGCGCATAGGACAGGCCAAGCAGGAAGATCGCCGCATGCAGCCACAGCACGGCCTCCTGCGCCGCGACCGAGCCGATGCCGAGCCCGTAACGCGCCACCACGAGGCCGAACACCAGCGTTACCAGCGCCAGCGCCATCAGGGCCGCCAGCCGGCCGGCCAGTTCACTCAGCGCATCGGCCCAGCCCTGGGCCGCGGCGGTCAGTCCCACTCGTAGATCGTCCAGTACACCGGCGCGACGTGGTCGACGACGTCCTCGCGGTTGAACTTGCCGTTGCCGTCGGTATCCATCAGGTAGTACGGGACGCCGCGCTCGGGCGTGACCTTGACCATGTAGAGCACGCCGTTCTGGCGGTATTCCTCGACCTTGTCACCGTTGCCCTCGGTGCGGATGTTAACCGCCGGCAGCTGGTCGCCTTCGGGCGACGCGTGCACTTTCTCGGGTATGGGGGCCTCCTCGCGCGCGGCGGGGGCGGAGTCGGCCGGTTCCGCGGCTGGCGCGGGGTCCTGGGCGGCGAGGGCGAGAAGCAGGGGGATCAGGGCGTTCATGGCGGGCTCCTGCACGCGGGAGGATCAGCATGGCAAATGCGACCCGGGCGCTCAAGCACGGACGCGGGGACGCGTAGAATCGACGGCCTGCCGAACCGGAACACCGCCATGTCGCGCCTCGTCCTCATCGACGGATCGTCCTATCTCTACCGCGCCTTCCACGCCCTGCCGCCGCTGACCGCGCCCGATGGTTCGCCCACCGGCGCCCTGTTCGGCATCGTCAACATGCTGCGCGCCACGCTGAAGGAAAACCCGGACTACGCCGCCTTCGTGGTGGACGCCTCGGGCCCGACCTTCCGCGACGAGATGTACGCCGAGTACAAGGCCAACCGCCCGCCCATGCCCGACGAGCTGCGCGCCCAGGTCGAACCGATGATGCAGATCGTCGAGGCCCTGGGTTTCCCGATCCTGCGGGTCTCGGGCGTCGAGGCCGACGACGTCATCGGCACCCTGGCCCTGCAGGCCCAGGCCGACGGCATCCCGGTCACGATTTCCACCGGCGACAAGGACTTCGCGCAGCTGGTGCGCCCGGGCATCACGCTCACCAACACCATGACCGGCAGCATCACCGACGAAGCCCGCGTGATGGAGAAGTTCGGCGTGCGCCCCGACCAGATCATCGACCTGCTGGCGCTGATGGGCGACAGCGTCGACAACGTGCCTGGCATCGACAAGTGCGGACCCAAGACCGCCGCAAAGTGGCTGGCCCAGTACGACAGCCTGGACGGCGTGATGGCCAATGCCGAAGAGGTCAAGGGCAAGATCGGCGACAACCTGCGCGCCGCGCTCGACCGCCTGCCGCTCAACCGCGACCTGGTGACGATCAAGACCGACGTCTCGCTGGACCAGGGCCCCCGCGACCTCAAGCTGCGCGGCCGCGACGTCGACGCCCTGCGCGAGCTCTACACCCGCTACGGGTTCACCGCCGCCCTGCGCGAACTCGAGGGCGGCAAGGCCGACCCGGCCACCCGCCCGGCCCAGGCCAGCCTGGCCGCCGCCGCGCAGGCAAGCGCAGACGCCGACGCCGCGCCCGATCCGGCGCTGGCCGCCAAGGGCGAGTACGAATGCATCACCGACCAGGCCGCGCTCGCCGCCTGGGTCGAACGTCTGCACAAGGCCGAGCTGGTGTCCTTCGACACCGAAACCGATTCGCTCGACCCCATGCGCGCCAACCTGGTCGGCCTGAGCTTCGCGGTCGAACCGGGCAAGGCCTGCTACATCCCGGTCGGCCACGACTACCCGGGCGTCCCGGCCCAGCTGCCGCGCAAACAGGTGCTGGACGCGCTGCGCCCGGTGCTCGAGGACGAAAAGAAGCCCAAGCTCGGCCAGCACGGCAAATATGACCTGCACGTGCTGCGCCGCCACGGCGTGGACGTGCGCGGTTACGCCCAGGACACGATGCTCGAGAGTTTCGTCTGCAACGCCGGCGGCCTGCGCCACGACATGGACACGCTGGCGCGCAAGTACCTGGGCTACGAGACCATCAAGTACGAGCAGGTGGCCGGCAAGGGCGCCAAGCAGATCCTGTTCTCGGCGGTC
>CAXAYM010000138.1:0-6113 GCA_963973175.1 uncultured Arenimonas sp. | reverse complement strand
GAGGTTCGGGTCCTGGTCCTCGACGCGCCAGGAGTAACCGTACGACACGGTGGTGTCGAAGCTGCCCTGGAGCTCGCCACGCGAGAACTCGATGGCCTGGGCGGCCGGGGCCATCAGCAGGCCGAACGCGACGGCGGCGGCCAGGCGGGCACGAGCGACCCGCCCGTGGTTTGCATGCAGTTTCTTCATGGGTGCTTCCTCGGGTTCAGATCGACGGTGCGGATTCCGGGCGTTCTTCATGGCTAGCTGGCTCCCCCCAGACTCTAGAGCATTTCCTCTAGGCATATTAATTGTTCGTTAGGAAATGGCAATGCTGATGCGTATGGTCAGGCCGGGAAATCGTCCGGGCCCGGCCGGAAGGGTCGTGCGGCCAGGCCCAGCGCGGCCCGCACGGGCCCGCCGTCGTAGGCCAGGTCGCGGTCCAGTCGGGCCAGCACCCCTGCCCCGGGGCCACGGCCGCCGGCCAGGGCCCGGCCCCAACGGAACAGCGGCGCCGGCAGCCGGAGCAGCCGCGCCCCGGGCGCCGCGGCGGCCAGGCAGCGTTGCACCATCTGGTCGTAGGCCAGGGTTTCACCGCCCGGCAGGTCGAAGCACCCGGCCACCGGCGCCGGCGCCCTCAGCGCCGCGAGCACCGCGGCCGCCACGTGGTCGGCGTGGATCGGCTGGCGCAGGCCGCGGGCATTGGCCGGAACCGGCACCCAGCGCCAGCGCCGCGCCAGGGCCACCCACCGCGACAGGTTGCGGTCGCGCCCCCGGCCCCAGACCAGCGTGGGCCGCAGCAGGGTCAACGCGCTGCCGCGCCGGTCACAGGCCTTTTGGAGCCGCGTTTCGCAGTCTGCCAGGCGCCGCGCGAGTTCGCGTTCCCCCGGATCCGGGCTGTCCGCCTTGCCATGCCGGCTGGTGGAGCCGAGCGCCACCACGCGCTCCGGCGCCCGGGCGGATGTTTCGAACCAGTCGGTAAAGGCGTCCAATGGCCCGAGGCTGGCGATGGCCTGCACCGGCGGCGGGTCGGCCAGTCCGGGCAGGCTGCTGGTCCGCCAGGGCAGTGCGTCGGGGCCCGGCGGCGGCTGCCGCGTCACGGCCCAGGCCAGGGCGTCCTGCGGCCGAAGCTGCGCGCGCACGGCGTCGCCCACCAGTCCGCTCAGGCCGAACACCCCCAGTCCCTGCATTGGCTCCCCCGGCCGTTCCATGGCCCGAGCATACCCGCGGGGTCGGCCTGCACGGCGCGTTCGCGAAGTGATGCGCTAGACTCGGCGGCCAACTTCGTCGTGCGACGACACCCGAAACCGCCGCCCCGGCCCCTGGCCACCAGACCGCGGCCAGGCAAGGAACGCGATGCTCGGAACACTGCTGGCCATCCCCTTCGTGCTCGCCCTGGTGGTGGGCCTGCTGCCCGACCACCAGCGCCGCGCGGCGGCCTGGATCGCCGGGCTGGCCCCCGTGGCCGGACTGGTCCTTCTGGGCCTGATGACCCCGGACGTGATGTCCGGCGAGGGCGTGCGCAGCCTGGTTCCCTGGATCCCGGCCATGGGCCTGGACCTCTCGCTGAGGCTCGACGGCCTGGCCTGGATGTTCGCCGGCCTGGTGCTGGGCATCGGCGCGCTGATCGTGCTCTACGCCAGCTACTACCTGGCCGCGGAAGACAGCATGCCGCGCTTCCTCGGCTTCCTGCTGCTGTTCATGGGCGCGATGCTGGGCATGGTGGTCGCCGGCAACCTGATCCTGCTGGCGGTGTTCTGGGAGCTGACCTCGATCAGCTCCTTCCTGCTGATCGGTTTCTGGAACCATCGCCAGGATGCGCGCGACGGCGCCCGCATGGCCCTGGCGATCACCGGCGCCGGCGGCCTGGCGCTGCTGGGCGGCGTGATCCTGCTGGGCCGCATCACCGGCAGCTACGAACTGGACGTGGTGCTGGCCTCGGGCCCGCAGATCCTCGCGAGCCCGCTGTATCCCTATGCGCTGGTGCTGGTGCTGCTGGCGGTGTTCACCAAGAGCGCGCAGTTCCCGTTCCAGTTCTGGCTGCCGCATGCGATGGCGGCACCGACGCCGGTGTCGGCCTACCTGCACTCGGCGACGATGGTGAAGGCCGGCGTGTTCCTGCTGGCGCGGCTGCATCCGGCGCTGGCGGGCAGCGACCTGTTCTTCTACCTGGTCAGCGGCATCGGCGCGATCACGCTGCTGGTGGGCAGCTGGCACGCGATCTTCCAGCACGACCTCAAGGGCCTGCTGGCCTACTCGACGATTTCGCACCTGGGCCTGATCACGCTGCTGTTTGGCCTGTCGACGCCGATGGCGGTGGTGGCGGGCCTGTTCCACATCCTCAACCACGCCACCTTCAAGGCCTCGCTGTTCATGGCCGCCGGCATCATCGACCACGAGACCGGCACGCGCGACATGCGCCGCCTGGGCGGCCTGCTGCGCATCCTTCCCTACACCGCGATCCTGGCGATCATCGCCTCGCTGGCGATGGCGGGCGTGCCGCTGCTCAACGGCTTCCTGTCCAAGGAGATGTTCTTCACCGAGGCGCTGGAGATCCGCGGCCACATGTTCATGCGCTGGGGCATCGCGGCCGCCGCGGTGCTGGCCGGCGCCTTCGGCGTCGCCTACAGCCTGCGTTTCGTGCACGACACCTTCTTCGGTCCCGGGCCGCTGCGCATCGAGCGTACGCCGCACGAGCCGCCGCGTTTCATGCGCATCCCGGTCGAGATCCTGGTGATCCTGTGCCTGGCGGTCGGCATCGCCCCGGCCCTGACCATCGCGCCGGTGCTGCATACCGCGGCGCAGGGCGTGCTCGGCAACAACGTGCCCTATTACAGCCTGGCGATCTGGCACGGCTTCAACACGCCGCTGATGATGAGCCTGTTCGGACTGGCCGCGGGCATCGGCCTGTATTTCGGCATTCGCCGGCTGATCGACCTGTACGGCGTGAGCTACGACTCGCGCGGCCGGCGCCTGTACGAGTGGAAGGTGGCCGAAGCCGTGCGCCTGGCCGGCAAACTGACGGCACGCCTGGAGAACGGCAGTCTGCAGCGTTACCTGCTGCTGGTGGTGCTGTCGGCGCTGGCGCTGGGCATCGTGCCCTTCCTATCGTCCGACCTGGTGTTCGGCGGCCGGTCCCAGCCGATGCCGCCCCTGGCCTGGCTGGTCTGGGGCATCGGCATGGTCGCCACCGTGGCCACCGTCGCGCTGCACCGGCGCCGGCTGGTGGCGCTGGTGGTGATGGGCGCCGTCGGCCTGGCGGTCAGCCTGGCCTTCGTCCTGCTGTCGGCGCCGGACCTGGCGCTGACCCAGCTGCTGGTGGAAATGGTGACGATCGCGCTGATGCTGCTGGCGCTGAACTACCTGCCGGCCGAATCGGCGCCCGAGCCCTCGAAGCTGCGGCGCTGGCGCGATGCCGCCATCGCGCTGGTGGCCGGCGGCGGCGTCGCGGCGCTGGCCTACGCCATCATCACCCGGCCGCTGGACACGGTGGCTGCGCAGATCCTCGCCCTGTCCCTGCCCGAGGGCGGCGGCAGCAACGTCGTGAACGTGATCCTGGTGGACTTCCGCGGCTTCGACACCCTCGGCGAGATCGCCGTGTTCGGCATCGCCGGCCTGGTGGTGCACGCCATGCTGCGGCGTGCCCGCATGCTGCCCGAACGCCGCGTCGAGGGACCGCCCGATCCGCTGGTGATCCCCAACACCGTGGCGCGCCTGTTGCTGCCGCTGGCGCTGGCGGTGTCGCTGTACCTGTTCCTGCGCGGGCACAACCTGCCCGGCGGCGGCTTCATCGCCGGGCTGGTGCTGGCGGTACCGGTGCTGCTGCAGTACGTGCTGTCGGGCAACCAGTACATGGAGCAGCGCCTGGGCTTCGACTACCCGCGCGTGATCGGCCTGGGCCTGATGCTGGCCCTGCTCACCGGCGTCGGCAGCTGGGTGCTGGGTTACCCCTACATGACCAGCCACACCCGCTACGTCACGGTGCCGCTGCTGGGCGACATCCCGATGGCCAGCGCGATGGTCTTCGACATCGGCGTCTACCTGGTGGTCGCCGCCGGCAGCCTGCTGATGCTCGGCATGATGGCCGCGGTGCGGCCGCCGCTGCACGGGGGGGCGCGCTGATGGAACTGGCGCTTTCGATCTTCATCGGCACCCTGGTCGCTGGCGGCGTCTACCTGCTGCTGCGCGCACGCAGCTTCGACATCATCCTCGGGCTGACCCTGCTCTCCTACGCGGTGAACCTGCTGATTTTCAGCATGGGCCGGCTGGCGGTGGCCAAGCCGCCGATCCTGGACAAGGCGATGGACCCGACCCTGGCCAACCACGCCGACCCGCTGCCGCAGGCGCTGGTGCTGACGGCGATCGTGATCGCCTTCGCGATGACCGCGGTGCTGCTGGTCACGGCCGTGCGCAGCCGTTCGGACAGCCGCAGCGACCATGTCGACGGCAGTGAACCGCGCCGGGAGGACCGGTCGTGATGGCGCACCTGACCATCGCGCCGATCCTGCTGCCGCTGCTGGCCGCGATCGTGCTGCTGCTGGTGCCGACGCGGCGCATCGCGGTGCACCGGTTCGTCGGGCTGCTGTCCTGCGCCGGCCTGGTGGCCGTGGCGGCGATCCTGGCGGTGCAGGCCGACGACGGTGGCACGCGCGTCTACCTGGTCGGCAACTGGGCGGCGGAGCTGGGGATCACGCTGGCCGCCGACCGGCTGTCGGCGATCATGCTGCTGGCCACCAGCCTGCTGGCCCTGCCCTGCCTGTGGTTCGCCACCGGCGGCTGGGACCGGCGCGCACTGCACTTCCACGTGCTGTTCCAGTTCCAGCTGATGGGCCTCAACGGCGCCTTCCTCACCGCCGACCTGTTCAACCTGTTCGTGTTCTTCGAGGTGCTGCTGATCGCCTCCTACGGCCTGCTGCTCAGCGGCGCCCGCGGCGCGCGGGTGCGCAGCGGCCTGCACTACGTGGCCTTCAACATCACCGCCTCGACGCTGTACCTGTTCGCGGTGGGTTACATCTACGGGCTCACCGGTGCGCTGAACATGGCCGAGGTGGCCATTCGCGTGGCGGCCATGCCGGCGGCCGAAGCGGCGCCGCTGAAGGCCGCCGCCGGCCTGCTGCTGGTGGTGTTCTGCGCCAAGGCGGCGCTGCTGCCGCTGTACTTCTGGCTGCCCGAAACCTACGCGCGCAGCCCGGCCGCGGTCGCCGCGCTGTTCGCGGTGATGACCAAGCTGGGCGTGTACGCGGTGCTGCGCGTGTTCACCCTGGTGTTCGGCGCCGATGCCGGCGAACTGGCCAACCTGGCCTGGCCCTGGCTGCTGCCGCTGGGCGCGGCCACGCTGGTTCTGGCGACGCTGGGCGCGCTGGCGGCACCGTCGATCCGGCTGCTGGCGGCCTACCTGGTACTGGGATCGGCGGCGACGCTGTTCATCGCCCTGGGCCTGGCCAGCGCCGAGGCGCTGGGCGCCGGCCTGTACTACCTGGTGCACAGCACGCTGGTGGGCGGCGCGCTGTTCCTGCTGGCCGACCTGATCCGCCGCAACCGCGACAATGCCGGCGACAGCCTGCGCAAGCTCGACCACATGAAACACCGGACCTTGCTCGGCCTGATGTTCTTCGTCGCGGCGGTCTCGGTGGCGGGCCTGCCGCCGCTGTCGGGTTTCGTCGGCAAGTTCAGCCTGCTCGCGGCGGTGCCCGATGCCCAGGCCGGCTGGATCTGGCCGGTGATCCTGGGCACCAGCCTGATGGTGCTGATCGCCCTGGCCAGCGCGGCCAGCCAGCTGTTCTGGCGCGAAGGCGGCGAACCCGCCCCGCCGGGCGCGATACCGCGGCTGCGTGGCTCCGAGGTCGGCGCCACGCTGGCGCTGCTGGTCATGGGCGTGCTGCTGAGCCTGTTCGGTGGCCCGGTACTGCGTTACACGCAGGACGCCGGTGCCCAGCTGGTGGCCCCGGCCGCCTATATCGACGCCGTGCGCGGCGCCCTGCCCAAGCCGGGGGTGGAACCATGAAGCGCTGGCTGCCCGCGCCGCTGCTGAGCCTGGCCGTGTTCGTGGTCTGGCTGCTGCTGGTGGCCACCACCGACCTGGCGCACGTGCTGCTCGCCGCCGTGCTGGCCGTGGTCCTGCCGCTGGTGGCCCA